>JAIPFM010000001.1 GCA_021736645.1 Phycisphaerae bacterium
TAAGAACCAATAACCAGAAACTGACAACTGGAAACGACCCTCCGAGATGCGTATGAAAAACCAGGACAACGAAATCCTTCGTCATCTGCCCTCAGTGGATGCACTGCTCAAACACGAAATACTTGCGGCACTGACCCAAGACCTGGGTCAGGATGTGATCACTGACGCGGTGCGTCAGGCCCTGGACACGATGAGACAAGATATTCTCTCAGGCCGGAACCTGGCCAAGGAGTCGCTGGTGCCCCTCATCCTGGAGTCGTCCACGCAGGCCTTGTCCCAATTCAAGCGTCCCTTTTACCAGCGGGTGGTCAATGCCACAGGCGTGATCCTGCACACAGCCCTGGGCAGAGCGGTCCTTGCGCAAGAGGCCCTGGATGAGATTCAATCCGAACTGGCAGGCTACACGCGTCTGCAAACGGACATAGACACGGGCAAACGCGCCTCACGTGACAGTGGAATAGAAAAATTATTACAGCAGCTGACAGGCACGGAGGCCGCCACGGTGGTCAACAACAATGCCGCAGCCACGGCCCTGGTCCTCAATACCGTGGCCAACGGCAAGGAGGTGATTGTGTCACGCGGTCAGCTCGTGGAGATTGGCGGTGCCTTTCGTCTGCCCGATGTCATGGCCTTCAGCGGTGCCAGACTGGTGGAGGTGGGCACCACCAACAAGACGCATGCGCGTGACTATGAAAACGCCATCACAGAGGACACCGCCGCCATCCTTCGGGTGCATCCCAGCAACTACAAAATCGAGGGCTTCTCGTCGGAGGTCCCCTTGGACACCATGATCAAGATCGCCCATGATCACAACCTGCCCTTGATCGACGATGTGGGCGCTGGGTCACTCATTGACATGTCCCAGTTCGGCTTTGACCCGGAACCCACGCTGCCCCAGTCTGTGGCAGCCGGCTCAGACATCATCACCAGCAGTGCAGACAAACTCATCGGTGCCTCCCAGGGCGGCATCATCCTGGGCAAGGCAGACTGGATCGCGAGGATTCGAAAGAATCAGTTTGCCCGTATCGTGCGTGTGGGCAAGCTCACACTGGCGGCCCTGGAAGCCACGCTCAAGCTGTTTATGGACGAGCGTCTGGCTCAGAAACGTGTGCCCAGTCTTGCCATGATTGTCAGACACCCGGAGGACCTCAAGGCCATGGCCGAAGAGATGGGCCGGCAACTGGGGACTGTCAAGAACGCGGTCATCAAAACGCAGCCCGGCTTTTCTCAGACAGGCAGCGGATCACTGCCCACACAGAACCTGCCCACCACGGTGTTGGCCATCACACCCACCGCACTCAGTGAACAGGATCTGGCCCAGCGTCTCAGGCAGTACACCCCACCGATCTTCACACGTATTCAGAACGATCAAGTCCTGATCGATCCCAGGACATTGCAGGCCGGTGAAGACGTGATCGTGATTGAGGCAGTCACTTCTATTTTGGATTGATGATTTTGGCTTGCGGATTTAGGTTGGAATTGCTTTGCGAAGACTATTTCAATGATGCCTCACATACGTTCGGCATGACAGAGTCGTTTCGAGTGTGACCTTGTCATCCCGAAGCATTGAGGGATCTATTAAGAACCAGCCCGTGAAACGGCTCCTTATTTTGAATGAATGACTATGACACAGAAAAACATCACGCTCGGCACGGCCGGCCACATCGACCACGGCAAGACGGCGCTCATCAAGAACCTGACGGGCTGTGACACGGACTTTCTCAAGCAGGAGAAGGAACGCGGTATGTCCATAGAACTGGGCTTTGCCCCGTGCAAACTGGCAGACCTGGAGGTGGGCGTGGTGGACGTGCCCGGCCATGAGAACTTTATCAAAACCATGGTGGCTGGTGCCACAGGCATTGACGCGGTGATCTTCGTGATTGCCGCAGACGACGGCGTCATGCCCCAGACACGTGAGCATCTTGACATCCTGTCGTTGCTCGGTGTCACCCAGGGCGTGGTGGCCCTCACGAAAGTCGACATTGTGACAGCAGAACGCGTGCACACAGTGACCACTGAAATCAAGGACTACCTGCACCCCACGTTCCTCAAGGACGCCCCCATCTTTCCCCTGTCCAGTATCACAGGCCTGGGATTCGGGGAGTTCTATGACGGACTCAAGGATCTGGTGGCCGGCCTCACACCCAAGCAGACAGACGGTGTGTTTCGCCTGCCCGTGGAACGCACCTTTTCAGTCAAGGGCTACGGTACCGTGGTCTCAGGCATCCCGGTGAGCGGCTCCGCCCGAGTGGGTGACAAGATCATGCTTTACCCCAGGGGACTGAGCGGACGTATCAAGGCCATTCAGGTATACCAGGCGCAGAGTGACCGGGTCCAGTGCGGCCAGTGTGCAGCCATCAATGTGGCCCAATGGGATCATCACGCGGTCACGCGAGGGGATGTGATGACCGTGGAGGGGTATTTCGAACCCAGTGAATGGTATCTGTGCCAATTGAATCTCCTGCCCGGCGAGGGGTTGACCTTAAAAAATGGTGCCCAGGTCAAGTTCCATACAGGCACGTCTGAAACCACGGCCACCGTGTTTCTCATGGCAGGCAACCGGGCCCTTGGCAGCGAACAGGTACTCATCCAGATCCGGCTGAATCATGCGCTGGTGGCCGGCCCCACAGACCGCTTTATCATCCGAAGCCTGTCCCCTGTGCAGACCATGGGCGGTGGGACTGTGGTGGAGGCCCTCGGCCAGAAACTCAGACGCAGCCGCCCGGAGGTCCTGGCCGATGCCATGGCCCGCGCGCAAGCAGTGCCCACAAACCTCGGCTTTGTGGAATACTGTATTCGCGCAGCTGACACCCATGCCACCACGCGCAAGGCCGTGGCCCAGCGCACCAAACAGAAACTCGAGACCCTGGAACCCCTGATCCAAACGCTCATTGACACGGGTCGTGTCCAGGCCGTGAGTACCGCGCTGCTGATCCATACAGACACGGCTGAGGCATTAAAAAAAGGAATCGTGGCTGAAGTGTCACACTACCACGACAAAGAACCAGCCAGCCCGGGCATGGAGACAGAAGCCTGTGTCCTGGCCACCGGCCTGGCCAAGCCCGTGTTTCAGGCCCTGGCCAGACAACTGATCGAGGCTCAAATACTCAGAGCGATTGACACGCGCCTGGCACTGGCCAATCACAATTCGGATTTTGATCCTGTGCTCCAGAAACGCATGCAGCAGGTGGAAGCCCTGTTTGAAGGGCAGGCCTTTCATCCCCCCAAACCCATGGACGTCATGAATGAGTGTCGACTCAATGCCAGGGACACGGACGACATCATCCGGTTGCTCATCCAGCACAAGAAACTCGTACGCGTAGACCGTGACATGTACTTTCATGCCCACGCCATTGAAGAGGCCAGGCGCCGCGCAGTCGCTCATTTACACAAAGAAGGCAGCCTTCAGAGCGTGGACTTCAAATACATGCTGGACACCACACGAAAATTTGCCATCCCCCTGCTCGACTATTTCGACAACATCGCTGTGACACGCCGCGCCCCGGACAACACACGATGCCTGGGCAGGCATGCGTAGAGACACGCTGCGCTGTAAGAAGACAGAAGATAGGAAGCTGAGACAATAAGAAGGGCATTGACCGCTGGCAGAAAACAACTTCCTCGCTGCCGACTTAAACCAGGACTTCAAAACTTGCGCAACAAGAAGCGCCCTGCCCCCGACCCAACACCTTTCATTGCCGGCTGCCCGGATTAGCCGGAAGTCATCATATCTGTCCGAAACCGCTGCATCTCTCGATTCAATAAATTGGCTCTCCGTATGATACTCTTCAGATCTCCCAATGTGCCAACTGCCTCAATCCTCCCTCGCTCGTTGATCAGAAAAACAGAATCAGGCTCAGGCTGTTTGAACTGATGCCACACAATTCTTTTGGGATCAGAGAGAATCATCACTCTAGAATTTTTCAGTTGGGTTCGGGGAGTCTCTTTGGGCTGGTCGGCCAGATTGATCTGGGCCACTGAGACATGCGCATGCCTGTATCTCTTGGCAAGCGGCGCGAGACGCGGATCCAGTGGCATGGCGGCATCCTCTTTGGTTTCGACAAAGGTCACAATGGCCACAGGGTGTCTGACTTGGGCAAAGCTTGTTTGCTCTCCCTGAGAACCGATCAAGGGAATGTGCGGGACCAGGTCACCTGCCAAAAGGCGGGTGCTGTACCCAATGGTGGCCACAGACGGCCCTTGGGCTGCGGGGCTTGCAGTAATGAGGATCAAGGCGAGGAAGGCTGCGGCTGAAAATAGTAGCGGTTTCATCTGACTTCTCCTTATTAAAAAGGGTGGTTATCCTTTCATATTCTGCCCTGTAACAGTGCGTGTCTAAAATAAACCCCTGAGGGTGTGAACGACACTGCTACAAATGCAAAATACTCCTGAATTTGAAAACCAAAACCTACTTGCATTCACATACACAAGAATACCCCATGAGGCAAAATGAAACTATTGTGGAAATCCCGTAGTTAATGGATGTTTTTGTGATATTATGAGACGCAACGTGATTTGATATTCTGCAATATGGTAATGGAAGAAAAACATGATGCATAAGACTAGGATCCTCAGTACGGCCGTGGCCGTACTGACAATGGCCGGGTTCATAACGGGGTATGCCAAGGGGCAGGATCCTGTCTCTCTTGGCAGTACCATGCCCACACATTTCTGGGATGACATCCCTGTGTCACCCAGTACCACCATGCCCGAAAAGATTGAAGATGGATATTGGCACGGCCAGTATGAGAGGATCAATGGAGAAGTGGCCCGGGCGGAGAGCACGGAGATTGTTTTCTTCGGAGATTCCATTACCTGGTACTGGTCTCAGGGCGGCGGCACAGGTCAGTCTGTGTGGCGGGACACTTATGGCCGGTACAATCCCATCAATATGGGCAATTCTGGAGATATCACACCGGTTATGCTCTACAGGGCCGCCCACGGCAACCTGGACTTTGCAAAAGGTCAGGACCCCAAAGTGGCAGTGCTGCTGTGCGGCACCAATAATTTTGTGGTCACCCAGAGTGCCGGGGGCAAGGTGCAATGGAACCTGGGCGCTGCCTGTCCCCCTGAGGATGTGGCGCACGGTGCCAGGGCCGTTGCCCAGATATTCCGACGCCGGCTGCCTCGGACACGAGTGATCATGATGGGCATCCTGCCGGTATCCAATGCCGTGAAATGGGCCAAGTGCAAGCAGACCAATGCTGTCAATGCGGGGCTTACCTGCAACAGAAGTGAGGTGGTGTATCTGGATTTGCAGAACAAGTTCTTGCAGTCCAACGGCTCAATCAACAAGGCCCTGTTTTCTGACGGAACGCATTTGACGTCTGACGGATATCGGGTGTGGGCTGAAAGCCTGGATCCTTATATTTCGGACATGATCAAGGCCGGTCCCCTGGACCCTGTGAAGATCATGCTCATCGGCGGCTCCCTGACCGAGGGCCTCAATTCATCCGTTGCATTCAGGCGGTATCTCGACGGTATGCTGCGCAGACAAGGACACCTCATTGATTTTGTGGGGAGTCGAAAAAAGCACCACGACAATCAAACGGAACCGGACTCCTATGAATATGATGTGGATCACCAAGGCCACTGGGGCAAAAACTCCGATTGGCTGGCACACCACATGGACGCCCTGCTCATTGATCATGTGCCCGATATCGCGGTCATTCACATGGGCACCGAGGATATCCTTTCAGGGGGCGGCACGGCTGAGGCATTGACAGATGAGATCATTGTGAACATCGGGACAGTGATCAACGCACTGCGTGCACGAAACGAATCGGTAAACATTGTGTTGGCCACAAGTATTCCAGTGCACAGTAAAACGGAGCAGGTCAACCTGTTGAACCTGAAGATAACTCAATATTCCAGGCATCATTTCAAGGCCCAGTCCCCGGTTGTCATCGCTGACCAGCATACCGGATTTATCGTGACGTCCGACCTGGCAGTTAACGGCATGCCCAATGCAAGGGGGGCAAAACAAATGGCACGTGTGCTCGCAGATGTCATCCACATCCTGCTGAACAGCACTGGCTCAATACCCGTTCCAAAATAGTCTCTTGCCTGTCACCTGATATCCTGCAAAATTATCACATGGCCTTTGACCCATGGATTCTGTCCAAGGTACTCCGGCTGTGGAACCCCTTGAACTCTCAAGGTATTTTTTGTACGATGGGTGTTGTGCGCAGAATATGATACATTGATGTGTCTTTATGGGAAATATCAGCATGATGAAAAACAACTGGATAACGGGTATCGTGACACTGGGATTCCTGTGTCTCAGCAGGCCCTGTCCGGGCTCTGACTGGGCTCAGTTTCGGGGTCCCAATCGTGATGGTAAATCTTTGGAAACCGGACTCCTGCAGACATGGCCGGCCAGCGGCCCTGCCCTGCTCTGGCAAGTGGACGGCCTGGGTGAGGGGTATTCGTCGGCCGCCGTAGCCAATGGTTGTGTGTATACCACAGGCATGATCGAGGGTGAGGGGATTGTGTTTGCGTTCGACCTGGCAGGACGGCCTCTCTGGAAGACAAGCTATGGTCCGGAATGGAACCGGTCCTACAAGGCGGCCCGGTGCACGCCCACCGTGGAGGGCAGCCGTCTCTACGTGATGAGCGGTATGGGCGTGGTGTCCTGTCTGGATGCTGGGACCGGGGACAGCGTGTGGTCGTTTGATGCAGTGGATCACTACAGGGGACAGTTTCCCCTGTGGGGCATGTCGGAGAATCTCCTGATTGACGGAAACCATGTCATCTGCACACCCGGCGGCAAGACCGCCAGTATCATTGCCCTGGACAAGACGACCGGCCAACCGGTCTGGGCGTGTGAAGAACTCAGGCAGGCCTCGACCTACTGCAATCCGCGTGTCTTCGATTGGGGCACACACCGCATTCTGGTCACCATGCTCCGGGATTCGGTGGTGGGACTGGATGCTGACACAGGCAAACTGCTGTGGCAAAATGATTTTGACGGCTACCACTCAGACAGAAAACGGGCCGTGAATGCCAATGCGCCGCTCTTTCATGCCGGACAGATCCACACAACCAGCGGCTATGACAATGGCGGTGCCCTGCTTCAGCTCAGTGCTGACGGCACCGAGGTTCAGCGACTCTGGACTGACACGGTCCTTGACGTTCACCATGGCGGTGTCATCCTGCACAATGGCTATCTCTATGGCTCAACCTGGACGAGCAACACGCGCGGCAACTGGGCCTGCATTCGCTGGGAAGATGGCAAGAAGATGTACAACACATCATGGGACGGCAACAAGGGGTCCGTGATCTACGCGCACGGCATGCTGTACTGCTTCAATGAAAAGACTGGAGAACTCGCCCTGGTCCCGGCCAAACCCGACGCCTTCGAAGTAAAGAGCAGTTTCCAGATCACCCAGGGCAAAGGCCCCTTCTGGGCGCATCCCGCAATTTCCGACGGCAGACTCTACGTGCGTCACGGCGCCTTCCTGATGGTTTATGACATCAAGGCAAAGTGAGCGGTGTGGCAGTGTGACGGTTTGACTGTTTGACGGTGTGACCGCCGAGTCTTTAGTGATTGACCATGGAGACAGACGCATGACAGCCCAAAAGTCCTCCCATGACATCAAGGTCTTCATTTCTTCGCAGGACTCCACGTGCGACGACTGCGGCGAGACCTTGGGACATCACGCCTGGATCACGCTTCAGGAGGACAAGAAGGCCCTGTGCCTGGCCTGTGCAGATCTGGATCATCTGGTGTTTCTGCCCTCCGGTGACGCGGCCTTGACGCGCCGAGCACGCAAGCACTCCAAACT
>JAIPFM010000002.1 GCA_021736645.1 Phycisphaerae bacterium
ACCTGTCCAAGGCAATCAGAGGGCCTGGCATGGCCATCCAGTCGCCCTGTTTGCCGGTGACCAGGGCCCCGTCCAGGATCTGTGCATCACCATTCAGGATGCCGTGTGCCTGGCCCACACTGTCCCTGGCAGTCCCGTCGTCAAACCTGTACGCATGTGCCAGATTCTCAGTGCCTGGATCAAGCACTTTGTAGGTGAGCATATGTGTCACTGCATTGAGGAAGATCCGCTGTCCCGCCTCCGTCAGATTCAAGGCCCCTTGCGGTGTGGTCCCGCTGGTCTCCTGGGTCCCTGCCATGAACATCATGCGCTGCCCCCCGGCCGCCTGACCTGACCCCTGATAAAACTCGACGCCCTGATCCCATTCAGCAATCCAGACTTGCCCTGCAAGCGTGGAGGCCAATGTCGTACCCTGACCCGCCTCGGTAAGCGCGGGAAAAGACATCTCTGACGCAAAGGACCCGTCCAGGACATCCACGTGATCGCCTGCATTGAGTTCGGTCCCGGCAAATACGGCGTGATCCATCGCACTGACGGCCATTACCGGCGCAGACAGATTGGCCTGGTCCGGACTGTCAAACCATCGCCAATGACTGGAGCCAACGATAGACGCGCTGGTTTGAATCAGAGGCGTTGTGATACCGTTCCACGACGAGATTTCATCCTCGTTCGAGGCATAGTTTTCGCTGTTTGAAGCCCCGCTCACAATCACCAGGTCTGCGGCATTGAGTTCATCAACCTTGGCGGAATCCAGCGTCCTCCAATAGTCCGGTCTGGTATCCACCTCATGACCTGCTGCCCTGAGCATCCGAATCCAACCCTGGTCATCCTGCATCCCATCCCCATCGACATCCAGGGCATCCGACACCCATATGACCTTGCGGGGAGGATTGGCAAGCAGCCTGACATTGTCCAGGTAGTACGTACCGCCCACGTCATAGGTATCGTCGTAATAGACCACCAGACGGATCTCGAGCCACCAGAGGTTATTGATATTGATTTGTGACAACACAGACGAGTAGTCGAACAGCAATGTCTGGGTCTGATCCCCCTCATCCGGTGTCCAATCGCCTGACACATGTTGATCCCAGACATTCCATCCGGCACCTTCGGCATTAACGACCATGAATATCTGGCTGTACCCGTTGTCCGGATGGCCCTGCCATTCGGCTGCCAAGCGGGTGACATCCACAGCCAGCATGCGGTTGTCCTCAAATGCAGCGATCAACGCGTCCTGTCCCACAAGATCCAGGGCAATGGCATCCTGCCAGCCCCCGGCCTGTGCCTGCACCTTAAGACTCAGAAAATCGAGCGTCGCTCCAACGGTGCTGAACTGCAGAGAGACATTGGGATTGTCGGGCACATACCAGCCCTCCACGTCGGCCTCAAAATTGCCGATGACCGCAGCCAGACTGGTACTCGCCAGGGAAAAAACCAGAACCACACACAGACTTCTGTGCCACATCACACGTCTCCATTTGCCTGACACCGTTTCACACCCGACCACAGGGCGCACCGTACAGTATACTTTTTGACGCCCTTTAAAACAAACCCTATGTCTGTTTTTTAGTGTTTCACCGAGGCTGATGACATCCTGGCAGCCTCGGTCAATGCCACGCGCGGCCCCTCATAAGACGAATCAGGCGGCACATCTTTGAGCACCTCTTGGGCCAGGCCGAGATCGCCCACCTGGACATAAATGAATGCGAGCAGCAATTTCAACTCCGGGACATGTTTGCCCTCAGTATAGGCTTCAAGTCGCTCGATATGGCCTTTCAGGGCCTCAAAGCCGCCCACTTGGTCAGACAAACCAATATCTGTCTTGGCATAGTCAGGCAAACCGCGCAGCGCACGAATCAGGTACAGGGCGCTGCCCGAGTACGCACGTTTGGCCAACAGGGCATGACTCTTACCGGCCATGGCCAGGGCGTTCCCTGATCGGTACACACTGGCAAGCGTATACGCATTTTCAGCCTTGTCATACTGACCCTGCTTGAGGTAGGTTTCTCCGGCCTTCATAAAGGTGTTGAACTTCGTCTGGCTATAGGCCTTCATGGCCATTTTGTTGGTGATGGAATATCCGGCTGTCATCGTCATGTCCGAGGCATTCGGGTCTTGGGCGGTCTTCTGCCGCTCAGGTTCAGACCGAGAGCCTCCGAGGCCATTGACATCCGAGACCTGTATCAGGGGATCTGTGGATTGGGTCCAGGTGACATTCACATCCTGAGGCAGTACCATATCCATGGCCATGAATGTCATGGGGTTCTGCAGCAGTCTTTCCAGTTCCGGGGACAGGGGTGTCAACCGTGTATCTGATGGAGTCCTTGAAGTCCAATCCTCATCAGAGTATCGCCCTGGAGACGCATTCAGGGTCTCCTGTGATCCCTGCGGATCCATAGAGCTCAGCCCCATGCCTGACTGTCTCGCCGGGTTGGCAAGAGGCGAGGTGGCGGATGTCTGGGAAAACATCACGGGCGCAATAATGCCCGTTTGCCCGGTCTCCGTGTGTGCGGCTGTGGCACTCGAACTGTAATACGGCGTATACGCCAGGGGCGAGGATGAACGATAATCCTGCTGCTGGGTCAGCCGAAAGAAGCTGCTCAAACTGTCGGAGGGCATAGACGTCTGTAAAGCACTGGTCGCAGAATAGGGCACGGAGCCCCGGAAGTGCTTGCCGCCACCCACATTGCCGGTAATCAGGAGATTGTTGTCATAGGACAGGCCGCCCTGGGCCTGACGCATGGCCATGCGCATATCCATGACCACGGGACGCGCATTGGGAATCTCACGATTGACAACCGGCGAGGCCACCGGCTGAATCTGAGCGATCCCGCACTGCATGCCGAACAGTACAATTCCTGCTGCAGAGAAAAACCACCTGATCATCTGTCTTTTCAACATTAGGTCACCTTGCTGTGCACAAGGGCCATCAAGACGTCTTCATTCCTGACTGTACTGGGGCTTTTGAGCCCACCGCAGTTTGGTGGCAAGTGTATCCCATGCATTTCGCAGAGGATTGTTCACCACGAGAAAATCGCCTTTGGCCCGGGTTATCTTGACGGTCTCATGCTGTGCCAGCGGCCAGGACACCTGACCATCAATCGACACAGTGGTTCCGTCGTTCACGCGCCGGCCAAGGATCTCAATGGTGCGTTCAGCGTTCAGTACAATGGGTCTAAAACTCAGGGAATGCGGGCAGATCGGCGTGATCACCACGGCCTGCATATTGCTGGCCAGGATCGGCCCCCCTGCAGACAGGTTATACGCCGTCGATCCAGTGGGTGTGGACACAATCAGACCATCGCTGATGCTGCTGGCCACGGTATGGCCGTCCACACAAATTTCCAGCTCCACCATGCGAAACGGGGCGCCTGCCGCAATGAATATATCATTCACGGCTGTACCCTTGTGGTCACCATCCCCCAAATCACAGGACAGCAACATGCGTTTTTCAATGGAGGTCTGACCTGCCACGATCTGATCGAATTGCCCCTTGAGTTCTTCGACACTGAACTCAGCCAGGTATCCCAGTTTGCCGAGATTCACCCCGATCACAGGGACACGCATCTTGGCCAGACTGCGGGCCGCAGAAATAATGCTGCCGTCGCCGCCAAACACAATCGCGTAATCACACTGCTTCAGGGTCTGTGTGCTGCACTTTTCAATATGAGCCTGACACACAATATCGGCCTTGCCGCCCAGGAACCGGGTGAACTCCTCAATGGCTTCTGACACGGAGCCTTTTTGGGGATCACCAAAAATTACCAGCTTGGGTAATGGTTTCTGTCTCGACATAGGTACCTCACTGTTACGCCTTGAGCATCTCAATGGCCGTTCTGGCAATATCATCGGCGTTTAGCCCGGCCTGCATAAGCTGCTCGTGGCGTAAATGATGCGGCATAAAGGATTTTGGCGCACCCTTGACACGAATGGATTGCGTTGTCAGGGAGGGAGTCATGGCCGCCATTTCCAGCAGGGCAGACCCAAAACCACCTGCCACCGAGTGGTCTTCCAGGGTCAGAATCTGTTTACCCTGACTGATCCAGTCCAGATAGTCTGTGTCCATGGGGGCGGCGAAGCGGGCATTGACCACGCCGACCTGAATGCCCTTGTCCTTTAACAGGTCATAGGCCTCCAGTGCAGCCGCCAATGTGCTGCCATAGGCGAGCAACACCACTGAGACCTGATCCACAGGCTTGATCACCACGGACTTACCCAGTTCAAAGGGCGTGTCACACATCCCATCCACAGATTCCTCGGGCACGACCCGGTCTTTGGGATACCGGATCACCACAGGCTGAGACTGCTGCAGGGCAAATTCAAGCGCATGCTGTATGTCCGAAGCCGTGGCAGGCGCCACCAGAATCACATTGGGCATCATGCGCAAATAGCCAATATCCATCATGCCGTGATGCGTGGGACCGTCGGGCCCCACAAAGCCGGCCCGGTCCACACAAAAGATCACGGGGAGGTTCTGCAGGGCCACTTCCTGGAAGATCTGATCAAAACTTCGCTGCAAAAACGTGGAGTAGATGCACACCACGGGCCTGTACCCGCTGTGCGCCAGACCCGCTGCAATGTCCACGGCCGTACTCTCTGCAATGCCCACGTCATAAAAACGATCCGGAAACTGCGTTCTGAATTCATTGAGGCCTGTACCATCACACATGGCAGAGGTCATGGCCACAATGCGATTGTCCTCCCCGGCCAAAGACACGAGACTCCTGCCGAACGCCTCAGTATAGGTCAGAGGCCCGGTCCTGTCCGGAGACTTGACCGTGTCGCCATTGACCTTGTTGAAAGGCCCGCACGAGTGAAATCGGCTCGGTCCGGACTGTGCCGGAGAGAATCCCTCGCCCTTTTTAGTGTGTGCATGCAGCAGCACCGGATGATCCAGGTGCTCCATGGCCCTGAACAACAGCACAAGGGACTCGATATCGTGCCCGTCCACCGGCCCGAAATAGGGTACATTCAGGGCTTCGAAGAGCTGACTGGCCGGCAGGACCATTCGAATCTGCTTCTTGACCCGCTCAACCGCCCCCTCCATGGTGCGACCGATCCCGGGCACATGCTCCAACAGGGTCTTGGTAATCTTACGTACGTCTTCATAGGGATGACTCAAACGTGCCCTGGCAAAGAATTTAGCCAAAGCCCCCACTGTGACATCGATGGCCATGTTGTTGTCATTGAGCACGATCAGCATCTGCCGTTTGACCAGACCCAGATTGTTGAGGCCTTCAAAGGAATTGCCGTTTACAATACTGGCATCGCCCACCAGGGCCACAACATTGCGCTGTTTCTTCTGGCCCAGCGTCTTTTCCCGCAACTGTTCGCCCAGGGCCAGACCAATGGCCGTGGAGATCGCCGTACCTGCGTGGCCCACCTTGAAATGATCATACGGACTCTCGTGGGGATCAGGAAACCCGCTCACGCCACCCTTCTGTCGCAGTTTGTCAAACTGGCTCCTGCGACCTGTGATTATTTTATGCGTATAACACTGATGCCCCACGTCCCAGCACAACCGGTCCTGCTCAAAATCAAACACATAGTGCAGCGCCAGCGTCAGCTCCACGGCCCCGAGATTGCTCGCCAGATGCCCGCCCGTCTTGCTCAGAGACGACAAGATGAATTCACGTATCTCCTTCGCCAGCCCCTTGAGCTGCCTGATGGACAAGCCCTTGAGATCCTGTGGAGAATCAATCTGCTCCAGCAAATCACCCATACAAAAAGTCCTGCATTGATTTTAACAAAACACGTAGTCTATCAGAAATCTCATGCCTGGAAAACAGCTTATTTCAGATTGGCTCGAAGCCGCTGGCGCATTGTCTGGGCTGAATAGGGCTTTATGCTTTGACCAGACGCACCTCAGAGCATAAAGTGGTCTTGACTGACTTCACATTCAATGTTGAAAGGTTCATGCATGACGTTTTTAAAAGGATCAGCCATGGTGATCATCACATCACTCGCACTGGCGGGGTGCAATTCGAAGATGGAAATTATTGCGCATCGCGGCGCCTCGAACCTGGCACCGGAAAATACTGTGGCCTCTGCCAGGCTGGCCTGGGAGAAGCAGGCCGATGCCGTGGAGGTGGACGTGTACCTGTCTCAAGACGGCAAGGTGGTGGTGATCCACGACAGCACCACAAAACGCACGGCCGGGCCGGACATGAAGGTGGCCGACAGCACATTCGAGCAACTGCGTCAGTTGGACGTGGGCAGCTTCAAGGATGAAGTCTATGCTGGCGAACGCATTCCCCTGCTGGACGAGATCATTGCCACAGTGCCACCCCAGGGGCGTCTGTTCGTGGAGATCAAGTGCGGGCAGGAAATCCTCTTGCCCCTGGAAAAAGTGATCCAGGCCAGCACCAAGCGCGATCGGATCGTGATCATTGCGTTCGACCTGGACACCATCAAGGCCGCGAAAAGACGTATGCCCGACATCCCCTGCTACTGGCTGGTGGGCACACAAAAGGACAAGGACACTGAGGCGTGGATTCCCCACGACACATCGCTCGTGGACAGGATCTCAGGGACCCAACTGGATGGTCTGAACATGCACTGGGCCGGTGTCACTGAGGCCTTTGTTCACGCGGTCCATGCGGCCCATCTTGGCCTGTATATCTGGACTGTGGATGACCCTGTGGAAGCAGGCCGCCTGGCGAAGCTCGGGGTCCAGGGCCTTACCACCAATCGGCCCGGCTGGCTTCGAGATCAGCTCAGGCACGGTCATGGCCGCGCAGACCGCACTGTCGAATCCACTCAATCATCTGACAGGGACTATGAACCAAGAGGATCCTTATGAAAAGGTGGCATAAAATTACACTGGGCGTGATCGGTGTGCTCGTGCTTGGCTTGGGGAGTTTCATTGCGCTCCATTGGGAGAGTGTGGAGATCCTCAGGGGGACCCAGGATCTGGGGGTTCAACCGGATGCAATTCCACAGGTGGTCGAAGCCGAAATGACACTTCGGGATCAGGGTGAGTCAGACTGGCCCTGCTGGCGCGGCCCCCTGGCCGAGGGTCACAGCCCGGTGACCGGGATCATCAAGGACTGGTCCTCCGGGCTGAAACAGATCTGGGAAGTGGATTTTCTGTGCCAGGGCCAGGCCAGTGCCACGTGGTCGTCGCCGGTCATCCGGGGCGATCGTTTGATGGTGTGCGGACGCGACGACGCCAATGACCTGGTCTTCTGCCTGAACACCACAGACGGCAGTCTGCTGTGGACAGGCGGCTACCCGGCACAGGCAGTCAGCAGTCACGGGTCGGGCATGCGTGCGACACCCTGCATGGATGAAGATCGGGTCTACACCTTCGGGCGCAGTGGAGACCTGGTGTGCTGGAACCTGTATACCGGTGAGGTGCTCTGGCACGAGAACGTCAATGACCAGGGCGGTCAGGCCCCCACCTGGGGCCACTCCTCTTCACCGCTGGTACGGGACAATCTGGTCCTCGTGCAGGGCGGCGGCACTGCTCGCGTGATCGCATATGACAAAATGACCGGCGCAGTGGCATGGACCTCCGGCCAGGGTGACGCCGGCTACGCGCCCCTGGTTGTCGTCACACTGGGGGACACACCGGCACTGCTCGCATTCCACGGCCACGGCCTCGCGGCCATGGCACAGGACACGGGCAGAGAACTCTGGAACATCCCCTGGGAAACCTCCTTTGGCGTGAACGCGACCACACCGCTGGTCAGTGGTGACCAGGTCTTTATCACGTCCGGGTACAATACCGGCGCTCAACTGCTCCAGGTCAGTGACACGGAGGCCAAGGTCCTGTGGAC
>JAIPFM010000003.1 GCA_021736645.1 Phycisphaerae bacterium
TGCGTGTCAGTGAATTGGTGTCTTCTCTGCCTGCCGTAGAAAATCCGTCGTTCGAATCGCCTGCCATTGTTCCCAATGCGTATCCAGTGCTGCCGCTTGTGGGCCAATGGACAGAGATCGGTCAGGATGGTGAGACCAGCACCAATACGGGGGTCTTCCTGAACACACGCGTGGACAGCCCGGACCACATTGTCAATGCCAATGGCGTTCAGATCGCCTATCTGGGGTCAGAACTTGGCAACGCCCTGGAGCAGGACCTGACGATCATGTACGAACCCGGCAGCGGGTACCGTTTGACCGTGGGCGTGGCTGTGTCCAGTCAGTTTCCACCAGGGCAAGAGAATACACTTGACCTGGTATTCTATTATTACGATGGCAACGAACCTGTGGACATCATCACCAAGGCCATCACCCCGGTGGGCCTTTCTTCCACTGAGCTCGAAGATGTATCCTTATACTTACCCACAATCCAGCCAGACCAGGCGTGGGCAGGGTACCCCATGGGCGTGGCGCTGCGTGCGACAGGTCCAGCCGGCGGATTCTGGGATCTGGATTATGTGCGTCTGGGCGGTTATCGTCAAAAATAAAGCTAAAGGAGTGACCTGTTGATATTAAACCGTGGTCAGGCACCTGGATTGCGACTCCCGCGTTCACAGGGATTCACGTTGATCGAATTACTCGTGGTGATCGCCATCGTGTCATTATTGATGGGTATATTGATGCCTGCACTGTCCAGGGTCAGACAGCAGGCACGCCGGGCTTCCTGTGCATCCAATCTACGCCAAACCGGTGTGGCCATTCACCTGTATGCCCAGGATCATGAGGATAGCATCCCCTTTGGCCCCAAGGGGCGTCCAGTGACGGGCTCCAATTTTTATACCGTCACTGGCAATGTCACCAGTCTGCTTTCCCTGGAGGATGGGGCCCCTGTGGGACTGGGTCTTCTGCTCAAGGATTACCTGGTCAAACAGCCCATGGTCCTGTTTTGTCCCGGTGCAGATCAGCCCTCTGAAGCCAAGGACCAACTCGACCGTGTGGACACTGCGCAGGCCCAGAGTGATTATTATTATCGACATGCGTCTGTGGCCCGTTTGAACGGTGATCCCGGGGTGATTCACAGACGCCTCAGCCACTTGGGACGAAATCGCAATGGCCATCCCATCTCAGCACTGGTCAGCGATGTCCAGTTTCTGGCCCACGAATCACTGGCTGCGTTTCAGGTCAAAACACGCACCAGTCACAAAAAGACACACAGCAATATCCTGTTTGCAGCAGGTCATGTCAGCACACTGGCCAACAAGGACGAGGTGCTCACTGTGGATATCGGCATTGCCCCTTATGATGCGCTGGAACGCATTCTGTCCATGTTTGAACGGGTCGATGAAGGATTCTAGAGCGTTGTCCCAGGAATAATGTGGGATTATCTCGTAGTGCCAGTATGAAAGATGCAAGGAAGACTCCGCAGGTCCCCTGGGGATCGAGGATTTCTGACGCCGCAGGTTTTGTGCTGCCACAAGAGAGAACCGACAGAATAACTGGGACACAGCACTAGAGCGTTGCGAACAGGTTTGGCATGGCAATGACTACGCCCACCGACACTGCGCCTGCATAGATCCCTGAAATCAAGGACTGTGCCACAATGCCATAGCCCCCGGGGAATGTGCTGACGCGGTGACACGGCCACAGAGACACCATGTCAAAAACGCGGAACAGTACAAATCCCAGTGCCATGGAATTGCAGATACTGACGGGCCCGAGCACAGAAATCATGAGCAGGGCCAGTGCCTGACCCGCCACTTTATCCGCCACGACCATGGAGGGGACATGCCCTGCAAACCGAACCTCAGCCGGGGCATAGTGTACGCATGCCCAGGTACCGGTGCCCACAAAAAAAGCCATCACGGCAATAGTGGCGCCAGGTGCCAGGTACCCCAGGACCTGATACACCACCACGGGCAAGAGCGATCCCCACACTGCAGGGGCCCAGGGCAGTTTGCCCAAACCAAAACCGGAAATGAATAATTCTGCCTGTTTCATGGGTTGTCTCCATACAGAACAATATGATGGTTGTGAAAATAGCCTGTCACAACTGCTTATAATGTTTTCATGCCAGGAATGTTTTGGCGAACAGACCACGGCTTGGGTTTTCTTGAAGTTTTTAATTTGAAGTTGAAATCTGTGCAAAAATCAGGGTATGATTCCTGCCATGAAACCGAACTACCTAGCTGATAGAACTGCCATGATCGATGCCAGCGGCATTCGCAAGGTCTTTGCCCTGGCTGCAGAGATGGATAATCCTGTCAATTTCTCCATTGGTCAGCCGGATTTTGATGTCCCTGATGCCCTCAAACAGGAGGCCATCAAGGCCATTGAGACCGGTTTTAATAGGTACTCGCAGACTGCGGGTGACGAGGCACTCAAGGTCAAAATCCGGTCTATGCTCCAGCAAGAGATCCAGTGGAACGACGCCGGTGTGCTGGTCACCAGCGGCGTAAGCGGGGGGCTGCTCCTGGCATTTATGGCCCTGATCGATCCGGGCGATGAAGTGATTCTGCCGGACCCCTACTTCGTGATCTACAAGCACCTTATCAACCTGCTGGGCGGACGATGTGTGTTTGTGGACAGCTACCCCGATTTCCGACTGCCTGTGGAGGGCATTCGCCGGTCCATTACGGAACGTACCAAGTTGATCATTGCGAACTCGCCCTGCAATCCCACGGGCATGGTCTATGCCAGAGAAGAGCTGGAGGCCCTGGCCCGGGTGGCATCAGAACACGATCTGATTGTGATGAGCGATGAAATCTATGGTCAATTCTGCTATGACGGTGCCTATCCCAGTATGGCCCAGCTGTACGACAAAACGCTGCTGCTGCGCGGGTTCAGTAAGGCCTATGCCATGACAGGATGGCGTCTCGGCTATGCGGCCGTTCAGGACTGCCTCCAGCCTTTACTCGAAGAGATGATCAAGATCCAGCAGTACACCTTTGTGTGTGCACCTGCACCCTTTCAGAAGGCTGCCATTGCAGCGCTGGACTATGACATCTCCGATCTGGTGGCAATATACAGGACGAAACGTGACCTGTTGGTGACGGAATTATCCGGCACCTTTGACCTGGCCACACCGGGCGGGGCGTTTTATGCGTTTGTAAAAAGCCCACAGGGCAGTGCCACTGAATTCGTCAAAAAGGCCATCGCCAACAATGTCCTGGTCATCCCGGGCAACGTGTTCAGTGAACAGGATACACATTTCCGGATCAGCTATGCAGCCACAGAGGCCGAGATAAAACGCGGCTGCGACCTGCTGCGAGCCTGCGCCCGCAGCTAGTTGGGTGTTTACACAGGCCTGACAGAGCGGTACAATCATGGGTATGGAAAGAAACAAGCTGTATCCATGGATGTTTCTGCTTTGTGTGGCGGGTGTGAGCAGTTGGTGCGTCTGTGCCCAGCCGGAGGTGCGTGAACCGAGACCTGCCAGGGCCGTGATCATCACCTGTACCCAGATGATCGATGACGGTCTGTTTCAGTCTTTGATAAGACGAACGCAGGAGGCCCTGGACAGCGGGGCGGACTATCTGATTTTTGAAATCAGCACGTATGGCGGCCTGGTCAAGTCCGGAGACGATATTTCCAAACTCATGCTGGAGACCCAGGCCCGGGCCCACACCATTGCCTATATCAAGACCGAAGCCATCTCTGCAGGGGCCATGATTTCAGTGGCGTGTCAGGACATCATCATGCGGGAACACACCACCCTGGGTGACTGCGCGCCCATTGTCATGGGCGGGACATTGGAGGGGGTGGAGCGGGAAAAAACAGAGAGCTTTATTCGTGCCATTTTTCAGAAATGTGCCAAGGCAAATGACTACCCTGAGGCACTGCTCAAGGCCATGGTCTCCATGAAGCTCGAGGTGTATCAAGTCAAAAACACGCGTACTGACCAGTTCGAGTACTTTGACGTCAATGACCTGCCCACAGATCCAAACCTGTATGATCTGACCGGGCGACGGGTGGTGGTCAAGGACGATGAACTGCTTACCGTGGATGCAGAGACAGCCCTGGCGTACGGCATTGCCAGGGCCGTGGTCAAGGATCAGAAGGAATTGCTGTCCTTTATTGAAACGCGCGATGGCGTGACATTTGAAGACCAGCCGCAGGTGCTTGAGCCGAACTGGTCCGAACAGATGGTCCGGGCCGTTAATCACCCGGCTGTCACGGGTATCCTCGTGACGATTGCCCTGTTGGCCCTGTACATGGAGTTCAGTGCCCCGGGTCTGGGATTACCCGGTTTGGTGGCCGTGATCTGTTTTGTCATACTGATTGGCAGCAAATATCTGGTGGGACTGGCCAATTGGATTGAGATCGCGGTATTTGTGCTGGGAATTTTACTGCTGCTGGCGGAGATCTTTTTGATTCCGGGGTTCGGGATTGCGGGCATTGCCGGGATTCTATGCATTGTCGCAGGCGTATTCGGCATGCTGCTGCGCAGCGATGTGGGCCCCATACCCTGGCCCCAGGATGCCTTGGACTGGCAGGGTGTGAAGCGGGGACTGCAGGGCTTGTTCATCGGCGTGGCCGGATTTATCGTCCTGGCGATCCTGCTCACCCGGTACATACCGCAAATAGGTTTTTTGAGCGGCTTGATTCTGATCCCCAAGGCTGTGACAAGCGACCTTGCTCCGCAGGCCTCCGAGGCCAACGCTCCCGGCCTGGGGATTGGTGACATTGGCGTGGTGGTGACACAGTGTCACCCGATAGGCCGCGTCCGCTTTGGAGACGAACTCAAGGATTGCGTGACTCAAGGGGAGCTGGTGGATCCGGACGTTCGTGTGGAAGTAGTGAGTATTCACGGCAACCGTATTGTGGTTAGGCCCATGGAGCAGACAGGATGACGGGTGGCACATTGATGTTTGCCGTGTTCTTGTTCCTGGCATGCGCCGCCTTGCTGGTGGCCGAGGTGTTCGTGCCCAGCGGAGGCCTCTTGACCGTGGGTGCCGTGGCCTGTGTGGCAGGGGGGATCACCCTGTTTTTTCAGCACAGTGCCGCGATGGGGTGGTGCGGCGTGAGCGTGGCCTTGGTCTTGATCCCGGCGGTCCTGATTATCACCTATCGAATTTTTCCCAGAACCCGATTTGGCCGCGCCGTGACCCTGACACCCCCGAATCGCACCAAAGGCGATGCCCTGCCTGACACAGAGCTGCACCAGGCCTTGCTCGGCGAGCAGGGCACTGTCAAGAGCCCCTTGCACCCGGTGGGGATGTGCGATTTTTCCGGCCGCAGGGTTGAATGCGTGGCTGAAACCGGGTATGTTGACATCGGTGCCGCAGTCCGTGTGATTCGTGTTCAAGGATCTCAGATTACTGTGCGTGTGATTCAGTCTACTTAATACCGCTATGGAAAGGAATACACCATGTTAGTTTTAGCTGCTTTAGACGCTGGAGACGCGGGCCTGTCAAATAGAATCTGGTGGGGTGTTTTTATTGTGATGGCCATCGCAGTCCTGGTCTTTGGTGCGCTGTTTGCCAAGTTCTTCAGGCTGTGGCTGCAGGCCAAGCTTTCACGCGCGGAGGTCAAGTTCTCGGAACTCATTGGCATGTGGCTGCGAAAGGTGGACAGTCGGATCATCGTGCTCAGTAAAATCACGGCCATTCAGGCCGGCATTGATCTCAGCACCCAGGAACTGGAAAGCCATTACCTGGCAGGCGGGCACGTGCCCAATGTCACTCGGGCATTGATTGCTGCCACACGCGCGAACATTGACCTGTCCTGGAAAACAGCCACGGCCATTGATCTGGCAGGGCGTGACATCCTGGAGGCCGTTCAAACCAGCGTGAATCCCAAGGTGATTGATTGTCCTGACCCTGAAAAGGGTCGCAGTACGGTGGACGCTGTGGCTCAGGACGGCATTCAGGTCAAGGCAAAAGCCCGTGTCACTGTGCGAGCCAACATTGGACGATTGATTGGCGGTGCCACCCAGGAAACCATCATCGCACGCGTGGGTGAAGGCATTGTGACCACCATCGGCAGTGCAAAGTCCTATAAAACAGTGCTTGAGAATCCGGATCAAATCTCTAAATCCGTGCTGGCCAAGGGCCTGGATGCAGGGACGGCCTTTGAGATCCTGTCCATTGACATTGCCGATGTGGATGTGGGTGACAACATCGGGGCCCAACTCCAGGCCAAGCAGGCTGAGGCGGACATGCGTCGTGCCAAGGCTGAGGCTGAGAAACGGCGTGCCATGGCTGTCGCACGCGAACAGGAAATGCGTGCCTTGGTGGTGGAAAATGAAGCGAAGGTGCCTTTGGCCCTGGCCGATGCGTTCAGAAAAGGGAATCTTGGTGTCATGGATTACTATCGCATGCAGAATATCCAGGCAGACACGAGCATGCGGGACACCATTGCCAAGCCCAAGAAAAAAGACTAGGTCGTTGCCATGATTGACTATACGGACACCGGGATACTTCTCGCAAACAGTGATGATTTGTCACAGATCATCATTTTTGTGATTATTCTGGCCATCGGTCTCATCGGCAACATCTCCAAAGCCAAAGCACAAAAACGAAGCGGCCATACAGGCGATAATCGTCCTGATCGCAAGCCCGCAGGCCAACGGCCGCATGCCCCCAGCCCCAGATCCCTTGGCCCCAGAGCGGGTGTGGATGTGGATGGAAAGCAAAAGGCGCCAAAATACTACGAACCGGGCGGATTTGCTGAAGTACTCAAGGATGAAGCGCTTGAAAGAACATTGAGCAGCCGTTCAGCACGGGCCTTAAAAAAACAGGACAGGTGGCTGTCACCTGAAGATGAACCCGCCATACAGCCCATTGAGAGCGTGAAGGTCATGGAGGATGACCTTGAAAGCATGGGCCAGTTGGAGGCAATGGAGGATACCCAAGATTTGTTTTATGATGGGACCATTGCAGATCTGATGGTGTCCCTTGACACTGAGGATGATCTGGCCAAGGCCATTGTGTATTCTGAGATTATTTCCCGGCCTGTGGGATTGAGAGAATTTTAGCCTCGTCAGATTGTGCTTGTTCGTTCACCCAGGCAAACCAAACACCAAAAACACGAGAAATCCTCAAATCAAGCCGAAAAGAAGCCCCCCTCTTAACGTCCCATAAGGTATGTTATGTTTCATTGGGCCGGCAGGGGGTACGGTTTGGGGGCAAAAAACAAAGGGTTTTCTTGGTCATGCCTGTCTTGTCTGCAACGCGCCGCATCCACATTCCCTGTGGTCTCCGATCTCACATTGATCTTTATGGCCTGGGCCGCTGTACACCCAGGAGCGTTTCCTGGAGACTGTCCCACATGATGTCCACATGGTCGATCACGCCAATACTCTCCAGTACGGTTGAGATGACCTGGGCACAATCATCCGACCTGTTTTGCTGGGTTTGCACCCGGAACAGATTCATCATGGCGCCTGCAAATTTTACGTGGTTCCAATACAGCACAGCCGTCTCATAATTCAGCTTCAGGGTTTGCTCATCCGGATGGACGCCGGCGGTCAATGTGCGTAATGCGTCTTGAGTGTGGCCCATACAGAATAAACACAACACGCTTTTTGCCTGGGCCCGCCAGTACGATTCATTGAGCCGTGTGGCCCTTTGGAATGATTCCAGGGCCTTGTCCAGACCTTGTGTTTGTACCTCGAGCATACCCCGATGGTAATACGAAATCGGATTGTTGGGCTGTGACGCAATCTGGCAGTTCAAGGCATCAAACACCATGCCTGTATTGGGTTGAAGATCCAGTATACCATTATTGCAGTGCTCTGAAAAAACCACCGTGGCCATCAGCTTGGCGACTTCGGAAAACAGCATGGTACTGTTCGGCCAGATCAGTGTCGCCGATTGTAAGGACTGCATGGCACCGGATACATCATTTTTCATTTTTCGGGCGGCTGCAATGCCCAGATATGAATCGAGCAATTGTTCGTTGATTTCGATGGCCCTCAGATACATGTCCATGGCAGGCAAAAACTGATCGCAGCGAGCATACAGAGTGCCGAGTTTTACCGCAGCATCCAGACAGATGGGACTGCCCTGCAGGGCCTGCTTGTAGGCGGCCATGGCCTCTGTGGTGGCGCCAAGTCTGGCCAGGACGTCGCCCTTCTTGGACCAGAGTTCCGGCATATCCGGGGTATCGTCCAGCTTTTCGTCAAGGTAATCCACGGCCTCGGTGTACTCCTGTTCTGCAATCATCTGCTGCAGGGTTGGATCGGCAAACGAACTGCTGTCCGGCAGCATGAGGACCGCCGTGTTGAATGTTTCCTCTGCTTCCTGGTAGTGACATGCGGCGATGGAAAGATAGCCCAGTGTATTTTGAGTCGCCAGATCATCAGGCAGCAGACGCTGAAGCAGCGTGTACTGCTCAAGCGAGGATTCGAAACGCCCTTGTCGCGCGTAAATGGCGGCCAGCCTTTGAAGCGGCAGTTCAAGATGATGACTGTATTTAAGACAGTCCTGGTAGTATTGAGCTGCGTCTTCGTGCTGAGACAAACGCTCGTGACAATGCCCCAGGCCGTAGGCTGCCAGCGTATTGGCGGGCTGCAGCTGATACACTTCTTTGAAGGCGTCCAATGCCTGCGTGACATCGCCCTGGTACAGACAGTGAGCCGCATTGATCATGTGCCCGGTCACGCACCGGGAATGGGAAAACAAATAGAGACGCAGGGGGTCATCCAGATCGCTGAATCGCTTCTCTATCAGGCAACTGATACAATGCCTGAGTTCGGGCGCCATGGCTCTCTCGCTGTTCGCAATGTGTCCCTTTTCGATCCATTGCGTGACCATGTCTGCCACGTCCAGGGAGACCCCCCTGCCAAATACCTGTAGTACCTGATTCATTCTGTCCATCACCCCTAATGTCCGATAATTCATTTCTCCGAAGCCAGACTACAATCCACCAGGACAACTGACCTTCCCTGATTTCTGGATTGCTGTTTGGGTATCGGCGAAACATCGGGGTAAATTAATGCCGCGTCACAGTTTTCACGATTGAAATGTCACGTTTTGACGGCCACCCAATCCATACAGGTCGTTCTGTAGCGATCAGTGAGGTTGTGCGGCGGGGTTATCGGAGGGCTGAAATACGCGTGTCACTGCTTGGCCGCGTTTTCTATTTCGTTGAGATAAGCGAGTGTACGCTCAAGTTTATCGCTGAGGTGCTTGAGCTTGAGCATGGTGCGAACGCGGGCCAGAAGTTCCAGTTTATTGACGGGTTTACTGACGAAATCGTCGGTCCCGGAATCAATGCCTCGCTCAATATCCCCGAACTCATTCAGGGCTGTGACCATAATGACAGGGATATTACAGGTCTTGGGATTGTTCTTAATCCGTCTGCAGACCTCAAAGCCGCTCATCTTGGGCATCATGATGTCCAGCAGCAGCAAATCAGGTTGACGCTTGGCCACCAGGTCCAGGGCTTCAGGACCATCATACGCGGGAATAGTCTCGCAATCCAGGTCTTCCAGATAGGCCTGAAGCAGTTCCAGGTTCTGGCTGTTGTCATCCACGATCAGGATCACTGGTATCTTGTCATTTTCAGTCATAGCGTGCTGTTCATCAACCATTAATTTTTCCACAAAACGGATTTCAGGACCATGTAAACATCCATTATATACGCGAAATGGCCTAATTTGGCAACAGGAATGTTCTCCTGGTTGAGGATGTTTCATTCCGGGGCGGCGTGATGAATTTCAATATATTGACGGACCTGGGGTTTGATGTAGAGCTCTTCAATGTTGATCACACGGCTCACGGCCTCGGCACACGCATCTGCATTGTCCTGAGCACAAGCGCATGAGTCCAGAAACACAATGGGCCGACCTCGTACCGTGCAGAGCCCTCCGGGCTGGCCTGACAAGGATTCTTGACGCACCTGAATACCATGGGTCTCCAGGATGCTAACCAGTTCTTCCAGGATTTGCTGCTGGTTCATAATGCCCCGCACCGTTTCTTTTTATTGCCCGATAATTCAAGAATTGACTCGGGCATGGTCGATACAACCATCAATGGGTTGTTATTATCAGTCGAAACTGCGGTACTGTGAAAAATTTTATAGTGTGAGGTGACCATTGGCAAGCGTTATTCAAAAGCGACTTTCGCTCCACAAACGAGCGGAAGATCATCATCGCGAAAACCAGGCACTTCAATCTCAGTTGTGTCGCATCCAACCCCTGGCCAACATTGGATCAGCCAGTTGCATGATTGCGCACGAAATCAACAACATCCTCACCCCCTTTGGCAGCTACGCGGATCTGGCCCTGAAACATTTTGACGACAAGGCCCTGGTACGCAAGGCCCTGGAAAAGGCCGTGTTGAATTGCCAGCGGGCCACCAAGGTGATGGAAAGCATGCTGGCCCTGGCCAATGGTGACACCCAGAAGAAGCAAACGGTAGGCCTTGCCGGTCTGATTGACGAGGTCTTCACGTGCCTGTGTCGTGACTTTGGCAAGGATCGTATCCAGTTAAGAATTGACATTCCAGAAGACCTGAAAGTCCATGTCGTAGCGGTTCAGATCCAGCAGGTGCTTATGAATCTCTCCCTCAATGCCCGTGAGGCCATGCTTGAACGCGGCGGCACCCTGTCTCTGCGTGCCTACAATGACGCAGACCATACCATCATTGAGGTGGCTGACACTGGCAGCGGCATTGCGCCTGAGGCGATGAAGACCATCTTTGAGGCCTTTTATAGCACCAAGGATTCCTCAGAATCTGCAGAAGAATGCTTTGGTACAGGTCTGGGCCTGGCGTTTTGCAGATTGATCATTGACAAGCATCAGGGCAGCATCACCGTCAAATCCAAACAGGGCGAAGGCACGACCTTTAAGATCAGTCTGCCACAAATACCCTCGGAAATCGCCTCGTAGTGCTTCTCATCTAACACAGGAGCCCTGGCCCTGCGATCTGGCCGCGTTGTCTGGATAAACCATCCATACCCAGAAGACCCGTCTTTCCTCATCGAAGTAAAATGTAACTTCCTGGCGATTTTTTGATGAAATGTCCTGGTTTTTCCTGCGTCTACCCCTATGTGGCTGATATACAGCTCAAAAATGAATGTTTTGTGGTTTCATGAGTTAAGGAGACAGGCAATGTTGGGAAAAACTATTAAACTCACACTTATTGTTGTTGTATGCAGTGCTCTGATTGGCAGCCTTGTGTTTGGCACGGACATGATCAGCTATATCAGATGCTCCGCCAATTCAGTGCAATCCGCGGTCAAGGATGCAATCCCCATTGAGTTTGAACTGCGACGGGCCGGAGATATGCTGGAAGACATCATTCCTGAAATGCATGCCCAGATCAGGCTGATTGCCCAGGAAGAGGTTGAAGTGGCAGCTCTCAAGGGAGAACTGGACAAGAGTCGCCAGATGCTGACTTCGGAATTCGATCGTATCCGAACCCTCAAGACCGCCCTGGAGGCAGATCAGGTCAGTTACAGGTTTGGTGCCCGCGAATTTTCACGCAGTGATGTCAAGGCCGACCTGGCTGCCCGGTTCGAACGATACAAAGAAGCCGAACTGGTGATCAATAGCAAAGAACGCCTTCTGACGACCCGTGAAAACTCCCTGAATGCGGCCATGGCCCTGCTGGAAAAGACAAAATCACAAAAACGTCTTTTGACGGACAAGGTCAGTACCCTGGAAGGTCGTTTCCGTGTGGCCAAGGCCCAGGCCGTGGGATCTACACACCTGAATCTCGACAGCACCAAGCTGACTCAGGCAGAAAAGCTCATCGATCAGATCAACAAGCGTCTGGACGTGGCAGAGCGTGTTCTGGCCCATGAGAGCCATTTTGTGCAGACCATCCCGGTGGATGTCATCCAGGAAAAAGACCTGCTTGCACAGATCGAGGAACACTTCAATCCAGTGGATGCCCCTTCAGAAGAGATGGCAGTTGCCAAAAATGCCTCTGCGGACTCTTTGTAAGACGCTCAATAGCGGATTGTAAAACGTGCTCTGTCGTGTTACCATGGCATGACACTAACTGCTGAGAAACCAGCAACATACGAGGTGTGCCCGTGTTGATTCTGAAACTTAAACAAGCTGACCTGGCCCTGCACAACGGACGTCTGGACGAAGCCTTCGATCTGCTTCAACTGGAAGCTTTAAAACAGCACCGTCGTGGCCAGGTCCTGATCGGGCAGTTGGCCAGGGCTCTAGGAGACCGTGGTCAGGAGCATCTGACAGCCGGAAGACTCCAGGATGCCCTGGCTGACTGCAACAAGGCAGATAAACTGGGCGGCAATTTGGAGTGTGTGGCACAGCTCCGAAAGGCCGTATGCGAAGCCGTTGGGGCCCGACAGGAACAGAGTGAAAAACGTCAAGCCCATGTGGCCATGGCCCAGAGGCAGCTCGACCAGGGACGACTTTCAGTGGGAGAAAAAATACTCGAGCAGACTGACAGTCTTGATGTGCAGGTTGAACTGCTCAAGGATCAGGCCACTGCCAAACGCATGGAGATCGATTCATTGACGACCAAGGCCCAGATGGCCCTGGATCAGAACGATCTGGAAAACGCCCTGGCCCTTGTCCAACCTGTGGCCCTGGCGGCCCTGAATCACAGTCATCTGGGTGCCCTGATCACCCGGATCAAACGCCAGATCATGGACAGAATTGAAGAGCATTTAAATGAGGGACGCATTGATCTGGCGCATGACCTGCTGGAACGGGTGGGGACACTTCCGGATACAGGCAGTCAGATCCAGGCCATGGCACAGGCCGTTGCTTTCTGCAGACAGGCTGCTCAGTGTCTTGAGGCCGGACAGGTCAGCGAGACCGGTGAAATACTGAGGAAGCTCAGGCTGCTCCTGCCCAAGGCCGGCTGGCTCAAAATCGCAGTTCAACATGCCCAGGAGGCTCAACAGGCCCTGGACGAGCTGCGCACAGGCCCCTTGAGTCTCGTGGTATTTGAACCCTGCGAATCGCGTCCGGAACCCGGTGAACAGGCTGCTCCCCATAGGATGACACCCGTGACATACCCCAAACCAGTCAAGGTGCCGGACACACGTCCTGTATCGGGCACCTTCGTACTTCAGATCGACGGTGTCGGCAGCTTTTTTGTGATGCCTCAGGACACGGTCCGTGTGGGCCCGATCAGTTCCTCCAAAGTACCGGACCTGCCCTTGATGACCCAGCCCCATATGCCGTCTGTTCAGGTCATCCGAGAAGATGGTGACTACCTGCTGTGCAGTGAAAGATCCATTCTGGTCAACGGTGCCGCTGTCACCCGCAAATGCCTGACAGATGGAGACCGTATCCAACTGTCAGACAAGTGTCGTGTCAAATTCAACCTGCCCAATGCAGCCAGCACCTCAGCCACGCTGGTGCTGTCCGGCACGCGCTTGGCACGTCCGGACATCAATTACTGCGTGCTCATGGATCGCGAGATCCTGATCGGGCCGGGATGCAACAATCATATTCGATCCGACCGCATGGATCACACCATTGCCTTGATGCTCAATCAAGGTCGTTTAACCGTGAAAAACGCAGGCCAATTGACAGCCAACCATAGGCCTGTAAAATCGACAGACACCCTGCCTGTCAATACGCCGATCAACGTGGATGGCTTGACCCTTGTAATCACGGATGCCCAGGCCTGAAATCAGGCCCATAAAATGAGAGAAGAGAGAAATGATCATGCACGACTATAGATACAAATATGGAGACAAGCCCCTGGAGGGTTACACGATCCAGCGGGCAGCTGGACGCGGCGGGTTTGGCGAAGTCTATTATGCCATCAGCGATAGTGGACGTCAGGTGGCACTCAAGACCGTGCAAAACCACGAGCACATCGAGCTTCGCGGGATCAAGCAGTGCATGAACCTCAAGAGCCCTCATCTGGTCTCGATCTTTGACGTCAAGTACAATGCCGAGGGTCGCCCGTTCGTGATCATGGAATTCGTATCCGGTGTGTCTCTGCGCGACCTGCTCAATGAGTCACCAGGTGGTCTTGGCACGCAAAAATCTGCGTACTTCCTGAGGGAAATTGCCAAGGGCCTGTCGCATCTCCATGAGTGCGGTATTGTGCACCGGGATCTCAAGCCCAGCAACATATTCTATGAAAACGGCTACGCCAAGATCGGCGACTACGGCCTGACCAAGGCCATTGCAAATTCATGTTGCAGCGAACAGACAGTCACGGTCGGAACAGTGCATTATATGGCGCCTGAAATCGGGGAAGGCAAGTATGACTTGAGTATCGATATCTATGCCCTGGGTATTCTCCTGTATGAAATGCTTACAGGCGAAGTGCCCTTCTTTGGAGCCAGCCCGTCGGAAGTCCTGATGAAACACCTGTCCCAGGCACCGGATCTCTCTGGGATAGATCCCACCTTTGCCCGCGTCATCAAGAAGGCCCTGGCCAAAGATCCCAAAGATCGCTATCAAACAGTGCAGGAAATGGTGGAGGATGTATTCGGCACTGAGCATATCCGACACAGTGTGTCTCAGTTCTCACCGGAGAGCCTGTCCATGGTCGCTGACCATGTGGCAAAAAAGGCGCAGGCTGCACAGGCCAAGGAAGAGAAGGCCTACACCGGCCCACCCAATCCCAAGGCACAGGCCCATGAAAACCTGTCTTCTCTTGGCGAGAATATTGGTCGCCGCATTGGGGAAGTCGGCGACCGTCTGGCAGAACGCATTGCCCAGGCCGGATCTGGGACAAAATCGAAATCTCCCCAGCAGATCCAGGACAGTATCGGGCGCGCCCAGCGCAATATCCTGGGCATGATCACGATTGTCATGATGGCAGTGGGCATTGGATTTCTGACCCGAGATGATTACGGTGTGGCAGCGTTCCTCATGATCTGCGGGACCATTGCAGGCATCTCCCTGATGCGATGGCACTTTATCAAGGATGCAGAGCCGGGCAAGTGGCGAAACTGGTTTGCCGGCGGCTTGGGTATTTTTCTGGGTGTCGTTGTGTCAGGCGGTCTCTTCAGAATGCAGGCCCACGGTCTCATTCTGCCTGCAGTCGCCCTGTGCTTTGTGGACTGGTGGAAGATCACGCGGCCCAACCGTAAGGAACGCGTGGCCTGGGGCAATACCATTGGATTGGGCATGCTGGGCTTCTTCATGGCTACCATCTTTGGAGGAGACCCCATTGTCAGTGCGGGCGTGATTGTCGGGACGATCATCGGTATCCAGATCATCAGCCCCTTCGGCCCTGCTGTGGCCGCAGCCGTGCCAACAGGCAGGCAAGGAAACGGGCATCGTTCACTGCACAAAGAATGGCAGACACGCTGGCAGACCTTTGTGGATCGTCGCAAGGAACGCTCGCAAACACCAAGGCCTGTACAACCCTCGCCCAGCATGCAAGTACCGGCCTCCCCAATGGGGGTGACAGGCAAGAGAAAAGTGCCCTCATGGCTCCGGGGTCTGTTTATGCTCGCCATGATTGTGACACTGGGTATCTGGATTTTTGCCTTTATTGCATCGACCACGATGCACCTGGGTCCGGATGAACAGGCCCTGGCCATGAGTTTTGGGTTTGGAGGCTTGGTGTCGTTCATTTTCTGTCTGTGCTGGTCCTGCAAAAAGACCTTCAAGAGTTGGTATCGATTCCTGGTCAAGCCTGCTGTGCAGTTGCTTCTACTCATTGTGATTATCGCGGCGTTGTGCGCTGCGATCAATTTGAATCTGTCCGGTGACGAAGAAGCCATTGCCCTGTTCTTCTTCATCTTTCCGGCAGTCCTGTTCCTTATTGTGTCATTTATTCCATCGCGTGTTGTGGAAGACCTCACTGGGTTGACGCCCATGGAGGACCTGTCTGCCAGTAAACGCGCCAGTGCCCTATCTCCCAAGAGTCGTCTGGCTGCTTTGCTGCTGTGTCTGCTGCCGCTGACCTGCGCTGTGTGTGGTATTCAGAGGTTTTATGCGGGTAAGATCAAGTCGGGCATTCTCTGGCTCTTGACAGGTGGATTGTTTGGTATCGGGCAGCTCATTGATTTTATACTGATTCTCTCCGGTGGATTTCGAGATGCCCGAGGGCAATTGATCCTGGATTGGAATCCCGGGCCCAGGTCAATGTCTCCGCCCCCGGTGCCCAATTCACCCAAGGACAGTCCTGTCCCGGTCTCCCCAGGGTCGCCGCCCCCCTCTCCCATACCCGTGCCAGGGCCTCAGCCCGACGTGGCGCCTGAGCCTGCCACAACTCCCCCACTGTACGGTTCTTCTGCCTCGGTATGGCAGGCTGTTGAGGCATGGAATCCCGTTGGCCGTCTCCTGGCCGGATTGGGTTTCGTTCTGCTGTTTGTGGCGACGATTATTGGCCTCTTTGTCGCCTTGCACATTCCCTGGTTCGTGAGCGGAGGATTTCCCAACCCGGAGATTGCCACAGAACTGCAAAACTTCTTCGGGTTTGCCGAATGGCCCAACATGGTGGAGACCATAGGCTGTGTGGTGTGTGCTCTCATCGGGGTACTGAGCCTGGCGCTGATTATCATTGGCCGGCGTAAGGATGGTGCCTTCCACATCATTCGTGCCATCATAGGTGTGAGTGCCGTGGTCATTGCCCTGATGCTATTTGCAGAGATGATTCCCACCTACTATTTCAAGGACACGCTCTACACATTGCCTGACCACATGGCAGCTCAAAGGGATGAATTCAGGAAAATGCTGTCAGATCAGCAGGTGGGCCGTGCCGTGGGATTTCTCCTGGAGCATATATATCGGGACATGGCGATTCTGGGCGGCAGTTTGATGGCCGTCTCCGTGGCCACCCTGGCATGGCCGGCCAAACGCGGGAAGAGACAGATCTATTCAATTCAGACACAACCTGCATAAGGACTTGAATCATGAATTTCAAATTTAGCTTTATGGCATTAATAGTGATTTTTGCCTTTGTACTCTTGCTCGTGTTTATTATCAAGCGTGCCGGAAAAAAGGCATTGATTCTCATTCCAATCATGATACTTGGCGTACTGTTTGTCCCCTTCATCAGTTGGCAAAAGACGACCAGGGTTTCATCTTTGTATTCGCCCGATTTTGGCATGCTTCAGCACGTCCAAAACCATTCAGCCATCTGGAATGAGGCAATCGATGACTACCTTGAAGCCGATCACTATGCCAGCATGCAAGACGCTGCACGATTTCTGGCAAAGACACTTGTCGGGGAGGTTCAAAACGGAACGACCTGCAACAGAATGGTGGTGTATGGTCTGAATCCCGTGACCTCGCGAGCTCTCAACACCTTTTCAGACGTCATCCGATCTCAACTGAACCTCAGCGATGTCCGCGCAGAATCTATCAGGCCCAGTGTTCTGCCCAGTGAACCCAATCTTGCCATATGCATACTGGATGTGCCCAAGCAGCAGCATTCCGAGCGTCTGGTCAATGGTCTGAACATTAGCAACAGTACAGGCACACTCCGCCTGCATGTTGAAAATCCATCGGATATCATGGATCGCTCTGTGGAGTTTCTCGAAAAGGACTGGATCAACAGCCTCTCCAGGCTGCAGAATCAGGGTCATTCTGCAGTGATGGTGGCACGATCCAGTGACAGTTGCATGGATGAAGCAGAAGCCATTGATCAAGCCATGGCTCAGGCCGCGACCATGGTACAAAACCTGCTCAGACAGGCCTACCGGACTCAACCCGTGCTGGACCAGGAAATCAAAGTGACACCCCAGGACCTGCTAGCAAGTCAACTGGTGGCGGATCAGTTTACGCAAAGTCTGCGCACCAGCACGGCCAGGGTGTGGCGTCATGCGGTCCTGCTGAGCCTTCAACCCGGTCCGCTTGAGTCCTTGCTCCAACAGAAAACCCGACAGATCCAACACATGCACAGAAACTGGGCCAGGAGTCTGATGTCGCTGGCAGGCCTTGCACTGGTGGTGTTTATCGTGTATATTTTTCTGAATGCCGCCACCAAAGGGTATTATGTCTGGTCACTGCGTGTCATTGCAGCGGTCACGATTCTGGGCATTGTGGTGGTCCTGTTATTGAGTTAGGAACCCGGATGCTGTCATGACTAATGTGTCACAAGCAGAGCAAGTCCTGTTGGACCAGATTCGCCTGGGCGAGGAGCAGGCCTGGTCTCAGTTGGTGAATCGGTATGAAGGTCGTCTGGCGACCTTTGCCAGGGCTCGGTTGGGTCAGAAACACGACTGTGATGACATCGTACAGGAAACCTTCATTGCCTTTTTACGCGCCCTGCCAAGATTCCGAGGGGAATGCAATCTCGAGACCTTCTTGTTCACCCTGCTGCGCCGCAAGATCATTGACAGTTACCGACGCAATGCAGCGCGCCACATCTGCCTGATCCAGGATGTCTATAACAGCGGAACATCTGACGAAGGTCCGTCCGACGCGCTGGACTGCTTTGAAGCAGGCAGCCCGGCTGTGAGCTGGTATGCACGAAACGAGGAACAGGCTGATCGCCAGCACGCGGCGCTGGAACAGGCCCTGTATGATCTGGTCAATGGCTACAAAAAACAACTCAGCCTCATGGAACTCAAGGTCGTGGAGGCCGTATTCTACGGCCATCTGTCCAATGCAGACACGGCCAGATTACTCGGCATCACGGCCAATCGTGTGGGTGTCCTCAAGCACCGATGTATCAAACAGATTCGCGGCCATATTGATCAGACTGCCGTGTCCATTGACTCGGACAGCACAGTGTTTGAATCCATGCTCACGGATATCTGGCAGAACAGCCGCCTGAGCTGCCCCAAGAGAAATACCGTGGGCGCCTTTCTTCTGGAGACCCTGGACAAGGACTGGCATGATTATGTGGACTTCCACCTCAACACGCTGGGATGCCACTACTGCCGAGCCAATCTGGATGACCTCAAACGGCAAAACGCCGAGAACAACAGCCCCAGGTCCCTGCACGTTCGGATCATGGAATCCACCATCGGGTTTCTCAACAAACCGACCTAATCGAACACGAACGCACATTTTCCCTGCATTTGGCAATTATCCTGGAAATGACAATGTTTTTCTGATATTAACTAGGGACTTTGTATAAACACGAAATTGACTCAATGATTCTATTGAATACTAAAACCTATGAAGTTTGCAATAATCAGTGATATTCATTCTAACCTGGAAGCCCTGACCACGGTCTTCAGTGATATTGAGGCCCGCGGCATTGACACGATTTACTGTCTGGGTGATGTGGTCGGTTATGGACCTAACCCCATAGAATGTCTGGACTTGATCATCAAAAAGACCGAATGGTGTGTGCTGGGCAATCACGATTATGCCACCCTATATGAACCCACGAACTTCAATTTCGGGGCGGAACAGGCCAGCTTCTGGACACGCAACATCCTGGAGACGCGTGAGGATACCAAGCAGAACAATAAACGTTGGGAATTCCTGGGGCATCTGCCCATGCGTCATACCATAAAAATGCCCCTGGATTCGGGCGAAGCCACCATTGATTTTGTGCACGCCTCTCCCAGGCGCCCCATTAATGAGTACATCTTCCCGGATGATGTGTACACCAACCCTGCCAAGGTCCGGACCCTGTTCGACAGGATTGAGCACCTCTGCTTTGTGGGCCACACCCATATGCCGGGTGTGTTCCTGGATGAACCGGACTTTTACCTGCCTGACGAACTGGGCGGCGCCTACCCTATTGTGGCTGATGAAAAGGCCATCATCAATATCGGCTCTGTGGGCCAGCCCCGCGATCGTGACAACCGAGCCAGCTATGCCTATGTGATGGACGGCAAGGTCCACTTCGTACGCCTGGAGTATGATTACAAAACCACCATGAAGAAGATTCTGGACACGGGTCTGCTGGACTCATTCCATGCAGATCGCCTTCAAGAAGGACGATAGGTGGTTTCAAACTGAGCTTAAAAACGGAATTTTCTTTTATCTGGTGATCCCTATGAAAAGAGCATTAATACTGGTCGTTGTGGGTTTTGTGGGCATATGTGGCTTCATGGTGTTTGATGCCATGCACCAATCGCCTGCTGTGCACGGCGCGCTCAAACCCCTGACACTGCTCCAGCAAACCTCAACCACCCCCCCGGATGAGCCTCAGGTTCAGACCGTGCCCCCGCCCACACTGGTGGCCGGTCCTCCTGTGACACGGCTCAATGCAGTGGGCGGCGAGGTTCAGTCTGTGCAACTGGGATCTACAGATAAGGATAAGACGGGATTCAAATTCCAGCTGGATCTGACCTCCACAGGTGCAGCACTCAAGACTGCCAGCTTCAGTGAATGGAACGACCGGGCGCGCAAGGACCCTCAACCGCTGAGCTTTCTTCGCCCTGTGATCCTGCCAAAGGAGAACCAGATTCTGTCTCTGGCTAGTCAAGGTCTGCTGCTCTACAACTACGGACAAAAACTTCCACTGGATCAGTTGGCCTGGAAGCTCACCCAGGTCAACACTGAACCTGACAGCGTCCAAACGGCCCTGTTTGAAGCGGCCATTGTCACGGAAACAAATCAACCCGCCCTGCTGGTTCGAAAGACCTATACCGTGCGGCCCAACACCTATCTGTTTGATCTCAAACTTGAGATTGTCAACCAGACATCCGACCCACAAAAGGTGGCCATGAACCTGAGCGGTCCTGTGGGCCTGGAGCAGGAAAGCGTTAGACAGGACATGCGAACGACTGTGGCACTGTATAAGAATGCCAAGGGCGAATTTGCACGTGTGGCCCCGAAATCTCTGCGCAAGGCCGATACACAGGCCAGCAAACTTATGCCGGAAAATTCAGAATCCTCCCTGGTGTGGGTGGCTGCCGTTGGCAAGTACTTTGCCGCGATTGTGGTGCCCCAGCCCGATCCTGTCACTGAAAACACACGGTGGCTCAGTGGACACACAGGGGTCTATTTCAACCCGGATGGGAGCGCGAAACCCAATCTTGATGACACGGTGGGCCTGAAGCTCAGTACAGAAGAGATCACTCTGGCGCCCAATACGCAACACGCGTACAATTTCCAAATCTATCTGGGGCCGAAAGATAAAAACCTCTTCGACAAAAACGAGACCTTCAAAAGCCTCGGGTTTGTGCACACCATCAGCTTTTTGGGCTGCTGCTGCCCGTCCCAGGTCATCTACCCCATGGCCTTTGGTATCCTGTGGACCATGAAGGTGATGTACGGAGTGATTGGTAATTACGGTGTGGTGATCATACTTCTGGTGCTGGTCATGCGTCTGATCCTGCATCCTGTGACCAAGAAGAGCCAGATCTCCATGCACAAGATGAGCAAGCTGGCGCCCCGTGCTGAAGAGATCAAAAAGAAATATGCCGCCAACAAGGCTGAAATGAATCGCCAGATGATGCTGCTCTACAAGGAACAGGGCGCGTCTCCCATCATGGGATTTCTGCCCATGCTGATCCAGATGCCCGTGTGGATCTCCCTGTGGAGTGCCATCAATGCCAGCGTGGATCTTCGGGGTGCGAAGTTTCTGCCCTTCTGGATCACAGACTTGTCCATGCCGGATGCTTTGTTTTACTTCCCCCAGATTACCATTCCTTTGGTGGGCTGGACCCTTGACTCCTTCAATCTTCTGCCTGTGCTCATGGGTGTGGCCTTTTATCTCCAGCAGAAACTCATGCCCACGCAGGCCAATGCAGCAGCCAATCCCCAGATGGCACAGCAGCAGAAGATGATGGCCATTATGATGCCCATCATGTTTCCGCTCATGCTGTACAAGATGCCATCCGGTGTGAACCTGTACATCATGACCAGTACGGCCCTGGGTGTGCTTGAACAGCATGTCATCCGCAAGCACATCAAGGAAAAGGAAGCCCTTGAAGGCAGGGGTCTGGTTGCTGTGACCAGTAAAACCGGCGGCAAGGTCAAGAAGAAAAAACCCAAGCCCATGTTCAAACAGTTTAAATAGGCGGTCGTCGGTTTGACTGTCAAGCTTCGGCTGATTGCTGAAAGCTGAGGGCTGTATACTGAAAACGGAAAACTGAAAACTCACTCATGTTCGATCTCTCTGACACGGTGTGTGCAGTGGCCAGTGGCCAGGACGCACAGCGGAGTATTGTGCGCGTCACCGGAGACCGTGCGTTGTCCTGGTGTGGGTCACTCCTGCGTGACCCCATTGAACTCACACGCAATGGGCTTGTCCTTACACAGGTGGCTGCGGCTGAGGACCTGTGGATCGATGCGGCCGTGTATGTATTTCTCGCACCCAAATCCTACACCGGTCAAACCCTGATCGAACTGCATGTGACTGCGCCATCCGTACTCATACACGCCCTGCTGGATCGTCTCTTGAGTCTCGGCATCAGACAGGCCGGACCAGGGGAATTCACGGCCAGGGCCTATCTCAATGGCAAGATCGATCTGGCCCAGGCCGAGGCCGTCAATGACGTGATCTCCGGCACCAACAGCCTGCAACTGGCGGCTGCCGAACGTCTGCTCAGCGGCAGCCTCTCCAAGAGGATTCAACAGCTCCAGGCAGACCTGCTCGACTTGATGAGCCTGCTCGAGGCAGGCATGGATTTTTCAGAAGACGATATCGAGTTTGTCACGCGGGACCAGGCGCAGGACCGTGTTCGATCCATTCTGACCGGCATGCAACAGCTCCTGGATCAGAGCCAGCGCAACGAAACCCTGGCCCATCTGCCCTCTGTGGGCATCGCCGGTGTGCCCAATGCAGGCAAGAGCAGTCTGTTCAATGCCCTGCTCGGTCAGGATCGAAGTGTGGTCTCGAATAAACACAAGACCACGCGGGATGTGCTGGCACATCGGTTTGGATTACCCGGCGGTGACTGTGTGCTGTTTGACTGTGCAGGCCTGATCCAGAGGCCGGATCACGTCCTGGATCAACTGGCCCAGCAGGCTGCCGTTGAATCGCTCCGGCACTGTCACCTCGTCCTGTTTTGCGCGGATGTGACCAAGTCAGACTGGGCAGAGGACCTGGCCGTGTTTGACTTGATTCCGGAGTGTCCCGTGACTGTGGTGCCCACCAAGATCGATCTGCTGGTGCCAGACCGGCGCATGACGCAGGTTGCGTTGTTAAAATCGGCATTCAACAAACCTGCGCACCCGGTATCATCGCTGACACGTGAGCACCTGGAGGATCTGACCACCCTGATGGATCAGATCCTGTTCGAATCGCAGACCGCTGCACAGGGCCCGGACATGACCCTGCTCACGGCACGGCACAGGCACATGCTCTCACAGGCCATTGAATCCATGCAGGACGCTGAGGAACTCCTCTCGCATGGCATGGACGATGTGGCATGCATGACACTGCGTGCGACCTACCAATCTCTCGGCCATGTGGAGCAGCATGTGGACGAACAGGTCCTGGCCACCATCTTTTCCAGGTTCTGCATTGGCAAGTAGTCACGCCTTGACAATCGAAGAGTGCGAGGCATCAAACATGCGTACAGAGCCTCGATCCAGTTGAAGAATAAGACCCTGCCGCGGGTCAATGCCAATACAGTGACCGTGGTAAATGTTGTTGTGGCACGCCACCCCAATTCTCTGTCCCAGGAGCATACTGGATCTTTCCCAGGCACTGACCACAGTGTCCACCTGATCACGCGCCCGATCGAGCCAGACATCCAGACTGGAAAAGACTCGACGAGCCAGACGGGTTCTGTCCGTGCGCGTCCGGAGTGCCCTGTCCAGACTCGTGGCCTGGGTCTGAAGTGTTTCAGGGAAATCCTGCATCCGTTGATGGCAGTTGATGCCCAGCCCCAGGACAAAGGCCTGATGTGTGGGCCACTGACGCGACTCCAATAACATGCCGGCCACCTTCCTGGGGCCAATGAGAATGTCATTGGGCCATTTAATGCGAGCCAGTGGCCCGATGGCTTCTGCCACGGCCACTGCGCTGACCAGAGACAAACACTCCGGTTTGAGGTCAGTCTGGATCAAGACAATAGAGCACAACAGGCTCTGCCCGTGCCCGCTGATCCAGGTGTGACCGGTTCGCCCTCGCCCGTGCAGTTGCTTTTCTGCACAGACCACGAGCCCATGGTTCTTCGCATTTCGGCTGTATTCTGCGGCGATGTCATTGGTGCTGAATGTGCTGTCAAACACCAGAACCCTGTGTCCGATCTCCGGCGCCCGGCAGCCCAGAGACAACAGGTCCGGGTCAAGTGTTTCAGTGGGCTTCATGCGTCACCTGTCCAGGGCAATGTCCACGGCAGCAGCAGAGTGCGTGATGGCCCCCACGGCAATGCGGTCAATGCCTGTGCTGGCCACCACCCCGATATTGTCCAGCGTGATTCCGCCGGAGGCCTCCAGCAGGGGTTTCTTGTTTTTGCCGCAGATCTCATTTCGCATCTTGACAGCATGCTGCAGTTGCCACTGGCCCATGTTGTCCAGCAGGACAATATCAATGCCAGGCACTTCAAGCACATGGTTGAGCTGATCGTCTACATGGTCCACCTCAACTGCCACAAATTTGACGTGCTTCACATTACGCGCCTCCTCCACGAGTTGGGCCAGGCGCTTCTGTATGTGATCGCCAAATTCTGCGAAGTGGTTGTCTTTGATCATGATGCCATCGTACAGCCCGATCCTGTGGTTGAAGCCCCCGCCGCATCGCACTGCATACTTTTCGAGGATTCGCCACCCTGGCAGGGTCTTGCGCGTGTCGTAGATTCTCGCCTTGGTGCCCTTGATCGCCTGGACATATTTCTGCGTGGTCGTGGAAATACCGCACAAACGCTGCAGAAAGTTGAGGATCACGCGCTCTGCACTGAGCATGGGCACCAGAGGGCCTCGCACGGTGGCAAGTCGCTGACCAATATGGGCGGGTTTGGCATCTTCAACGTGCAGCACAATCGACAATCGCGGATCATACCGTTTCAAGATGGTTTCGGCAATGCCCAAGCCGCAAACGATGATTTCTTCACGTGAGACAAAATGGGCCTCAGCCTGCACATCGTCCTTAAACAACAGCTCACTGGTGACGTCGCCGCGCCCCAGATCCTCTTGAATCGCCATATCGATGAGCGGGGCGATTTTTTGAACATCTAGTTTTTTCATAGGTCCAGTCTATTTCAGTCGTTAACACAATTTTGGTCATCGTACGGGAAATAGGCTGATTCGTCAAAAGGAAAATCGCCGGATTGGGTCTCCGGGCGCTAGTGCTTTGTCCCAGGAATAATGTGGGATTATCTCGTAGTGCCAGTATGAAAGATGCAGGGAAGACGCCGCAGGTCCCCCGGGGATCGAGGATTTCTGACGCCGCAGGTTTTGTGCTGCCACAAGAGAGAACCGACAGAATAACTGGGACACAGCACTAGCGTTGGGGAATGTCCAGATCTCCGGGATTCAGTGATCCGTCGATATCACCGGGCGTGATCACCTGCTCGCTGATCAGAGGGACGTCGGAAATCAGGGAATACCATTGCACCGGCGTGGTCAGTCGTTTTTTCTTTCGAACCTGGATGGTATAGGCCCCTGGCTCCGGGAGATGTAGTATGATCTGCTCTACATTGTCGATTACATTGTCCCCTGTGATCGCACCCTTTTCAGGGGTCGATGGATTGAGCATGAATGGCATAAAGGTTGTCTGGTCCTTCACCACACGAAGATCCAGATCATGCACCAGGGTGGGCCTGCGATAATCGTAGCGGTCCGTGGCAGGACCGCGGGGGTCCGTCCAGCACAAAGTGAATGTCACGTCATCCGGTTCGGTCAACGTCACGGAGTAGGTATGCGACTCACCGCCGGTATTGTCCAGTCTGGCCTCGATCATGTACAGGCCGTCAGTGGCCAAAGACTGCGCACGCATCAATTGAGCCGCCTCATACACATTGATCAGACCCCAGCCTGTCTGATAATCGGGCCCTGGCAGATGAAGATCGTCTGCCGTGTGCAGCAGCAAACCCTTCAGCGTACTGGCACGCATGGCCTGTCGTTTAAACAAGCGTTCATAATACTGCACCAACAACAGGGCAGAACCGCTGGCACTTGGACAGGAAAAGCTGGTACCGCTGACCCGGGCATACGAGGTGACCGTTTTGGCAGCGGTTGTATACAGGCCATTGCCTTGTGCTACCAGGTCCGGTTTGACGCGGCCGTCATCCGTGGGGCCAAATGCCGAGTAGGCCGTGACGCTCGTGTCTTCCAGGTCTCTGGCCCTGATGCCCGGACCTGCGGCCTCTGTAATCGCACCTACAGTGACCACGTTCTTGGCCACGGCACTGCTGTGAAGCGTGTCGTATCCATTTTTGACGTCACCGTCACCCAGGGGACACGTGCTGTCAAATTTCTTGTTGCGCCATTCTTGACGGCCCTGCACCACGCTCGAATAGTAGACACGCGCCCCTTGCAGGGGATTGTCGCTGCGGTCATTGCCAGCAGCAAAGAAGGCCAGGAAATAGGGTGCGTTCCATGCCAGTTCATCGATTTCAGCAGTCCGCAGGCTGTATTGGCCAAAGGCCGGTTCAATGGAGGCGGCATTGTTCCACTCAGCCATCCAGTACCAACCATACTTGCCGGACAGGTTCGTGTAGGACCAGCCTGTGGAGACGCCGTATGAATGGTTGGAAATGTAAATCGTGTACGGTTCATTGGGATAGGAGGCTGCCACAGCAGCCATCTCGCTCAGGTCATTGTCCCAACTGTAGGCTTCGATCTGGGCATTGGGCGCCATGCCCATGGCCTCGAGGTTCAGGCCAATGGCGCCAATCGTACCTGCCACATTCGTGGCGTGAGCACTGATATCTACGCTTTCCCAAAGTGTGATGCGCGGCACAGAAGATTCAAACTCCTGATGCGCGGCCAAAGGCATATTCTGATCCCAAATACCTATGGTCACCCCGGTGCCGTCCAGATCAAAGTCCAGAGACTCCTGCAAGACCGAGGCGCCTGAGATGAGGGCGGCATTGTGATTAAATGTGGTGAAGTAAACAGGCCGATCATCCAGCACGTCCATCAACTGCATGGCCGTGCCATCAAACAGCTGCGAATAGACGGGTATGCGCTGCTTCTGAGCCCAGCGGCGAGCGCGGATTCGGGCTTGCTCGGCACTGAAAGCCAGCCTGAAAACCGTTTCAGAACGGAGTTTCCCGGGCCTCAACGCTGGCGCAGGTTCTGAGGGAGTCGCTGGATATGAGAAACCAGGAAGCATCACAGACAGGCAGACAAACGTCATCATGCTCCGCCGAATCACCCAACCCAGATGTCTATTTTCTTTCATATCTTAGAATCCCCATATCCTGGAAACATTGTATAGTATATCAAAAACCTGGCTCCAGAGTTCAACCAATCCTTGTTGAATATGGATAATTCTTGGACGTGTACGACGTGGGGCGATATCCCATGACCCGATTGCAGGCACTCCTGAGTTGTGTTATGCTCTGACTCGATGGATTGACTGTGCAGGAGATGCTTATGTATATCAATGCTGTGACGAGCTCCATGGGTGCATGGCGCACCTTGAATCAACATCATCGCCGTAATTATCGTGAACTGGAAAAAGCGCTGGGCAAGCTGACCTACAGGAAGCCGGAACATGACAGTGAAACCTCGGTGGGACTCCTGCATCAGGACCTCAATCTGCAGATGGAGAACCAGGCCTGGGACATCGGCAAACAGATCAGCCTGAAAACCGGTAGACGCACATTCTTCACCATCGACTTTCTCAAGGATGGCATCGCAGGCAAGCTCATTCTGGGAAAACAGGCCTTTGTCCTGAGCAGCCTTCTGGCCCATTTCCCCCTGTGTGTGCAGATTCACAGCGTGGACCTCGGGATCGTGCTGCTTCCCATGCACTCATTCCGGGAACACCTGCCCAAGGGGATTTCCGATTATGAATTTGTCTGTAAGGTGGTCCAGGAACTGCCGTCTGCCCTGATCAAATACCCCTTCCTGATAGTCGGTTTTTCCGAACACAAAACCCCTGTGGAGGTGTGTGAAATCACGTCTGAGCTGGATGAACTGCTCATGCGCCGCGTGGGGTATACGCTCAGTGAAATGCTCCTGCTGGGAGAAAAACCCAACTATGATTTCAAAGTCGCCATGCCGCAGCACACAGAGAAGATTACCAAGGAGGTCTGTGCCATGGCCAATATACAGGGCGGCGGGGTTCTCCTGTTTGGCGTGAGTGACGATGGAGAAGTGGTAGGCATGGACCCTGATTCCCTGGATCTGATAAAACTTCGAATCACCACCTCTGCGCGCAACCTGTGCGATCCCATCCCAAGCTTTGATTTCTTTTCAGTCCCCATTGCCGAGGACCCGGATCGCATGATTCTGGTGTGTCAGGTTGACGAACTCACACGCAAGCCCTGCCTGGTACATGGTCGGGCCTACCTCCGAACCGGCCCGTCCGCTCAAGTGGCAGATTCAGAGGAAATCCGTCGCATGGTTCTTTCCGGCCCGTAACACCCACGGATCGGCAAACCATTGAAGCCCGAGCCCCCTCTTCATGACTTGATCTTGAAGGCTGCCACGACTGTATCCTGAGACAGGACCCCGTCTTGCAGGACCTTGACGCGGACTTCCTGCTGCCCGGCCTGGTCCAGCTTGATGGGGTCCTGATACACCTGGGACTGCACCGTAGGCTCTGATCCATCCAGCGTGTAGTACAGGGTCATTCCCTGATCAGGGCACGCGATGGTGACAGCGAGAGGCCCGGTATAGAAGCCCGCCTTGTCAGGTGTCTTTGTACCCGGGCTGAGCATGGGCAATCCCAATCCAGAGGGCAATAGCCACTGACAATCACCAGTAGTCCAGGGATTGCCCCTGTACAGCAGGCCTGCATAACACTCTCGAAAGAACTTTATTTTTCCTGTCAGAACCTGTTCCCAGACCTTGGTGTCCGTAGACATGTACGCTGCCACAGTGGCATCCCGCCATATCAATCTGAAATAGACAGGGTCATTTGAACGTTTTTCCTCCTGTTGATACGTGAATTCCCCCCACGTCTGCTCACTGGGCTTGATGAGGCCTGCGATCTTTCCTTCGGACAGTCCTACTCCGGCCCGACGAGAGATATCATCCAGTGTATTGGTGATCATCAAGGCAATATCATGGCCTGCCCTGATCCCGGGAATCCGGCACATGAGATCCGCGGCCTTGGAAATGGGCTGAAACACAAAGGTCCCCTGCTTCTGATTGACCTGGCGCTCAACCGGTTGAGTGCCAAAGGTGAACGTATCACCGGCACAACGGACTGTGACTGCACGCTGGACATTTCCCACTGCAGTGACAGCCCAGTCCTTGGGCAGCCTGTCTTCTTCTTTTGTCACCAGCAACTTGATCTGCTTGCCCGTATACCCACCTGTCCCATCAGAAAATATGAGATGGACCTGGTAGATTTTATCCTGATCCGTGGATGGGATGGTGGCCGTGAATCGCCCCTGCTCAATCACGCCTATTTCACCGGCCCGGCGCAAGATCGTCACAGGAAACCCTTCCGGGTCGCGGGCAGTCAGGTCCATGGACACGGTCTGACCCGGAAGACACCGCACGGCATCCCCATCCCCTGGTACACCAAGATCCACAATGGGACGAAGGTTCACAGTCACTGGCAGGTGCTTCAATCCCAGTGCATTAATCCTCGCACGCACGTCTTCAGGCAGCTCGCGCATGGCGGCATAGTCGTCTGCCTCATTTTCGCCTGGCCAGTAGAAATTAATGAACACGGGATTGCTGGGCACGGCCTCGCCGTTGTAAGCCGTGCAGATCACTGGAATGCGTCCCTTGGGCAGTTTCGGATCATGCGTCACGCGGATGAGATATATGCCGGGTGCTTCCTGTACGATGGAGACGTTCTTCTGATTGGGATACAGGGTCTGGCACTTGAAACTAAGCGTCTTATGCTGCAGGTCATAGCTCTTGTTAAGGTTGATCCTGGCCTCCAGGGTCTCCCCCGGTTCGCCCCAAATTCGTATCTGGGTCAGAGAGAGGCATTTGACATGCCTGGCCAGACGTACCTGGTCAGTGACTGTCTCGGCACCCTGCTTCACCTGGAAACTCAGGAGTCTGGCCACTGCCACGGGCGGCGCCACCACAAGCGAGCTCGCCATACCCATCATGGTCTGGAGGTGAAGTGCCTCATTATAGCCATGATAGACGACATTGGCCGGGCAGTAATGGGCATGCGAAGGCGTGCCATTTGAGCTGTACACAGGACGATGACGCAGTTCATGCTCATAAGGAAGGGTCTGGCCCCGGGCATCCGCATAGGGCAGGGCCGCCTTGAAGATCGTGAGCAGGGCTATGGCATAGGCGCCGTGCTTCTTCAACAGATCCTTGGTGGTGCGCGGCATACAGGCCCCTGCCACCATCATCTTGTAGATCGCATGCACCTCACTGCCGGATTGACCCAGCGAATGGTAGGAGTGGGCAAAGAGCCCGTCATACAGGTCTGTCACCTTGTCCTCATCGCCGTCACTGTAGGAGGCATGAGACGGGGTGGCGCGGATGCAGTTGGCAAAAAAGAAATAACGCTCTGTATTGAGGTTGTTGAACACATCATCCACCATGGCACGCCCGCGATCCGCATAGGACTGGCTCGTGAAGTTCACTCCAAGTTCCAGGAGCGTTTGCACGTCCCGGGCAGTCTTCATGGCACCACCGTCAATAAACTGGTCCCTGGGAGAACTCAAACGGGTGTGATGCGCATCCAGACTCATATAACAGTCATCCCAGAAACCCGACACCAGGCTTCGGCCCAGGGGTTCCAAGGTCACGTCATCAGAACCCTTTTTCAAAATGATCGGATACCTTCGCAGCACCGCTGGCGGGGGCTGAAATGTGCCCTTGACACTCGGTTTGTCCAGGGTGACAGGAGAGGGATCAACGGCCCATAGCTTCCACGCGGGATCCGCGTAGTAGGGATTCATGATGGTGCGTGCCACATCGTCCGGCAGAGGCACCAGCCTGGCCAGAACCTGGGCAATCCTGGGATCTTGGGATGGCGGTTCCTCTGCACCGGCGCCCTTTACAGCGGTTGCAGCCAGACACGCTGCCAGCAGGCACAGAGTCAACCTTTGTCTTTGAGGGTCTGTCATATTTTAAAGTCCTTTCCGTGGGCTGCAAACACCGCTTTGAACTGCACGCTGATCACTGAAAACCAGGAGTTCAAGCCAGGAACGCCTTGAATTCTTCAATCATGGTTTTCCTGGCCTTTTCCATGGGTCCATCCAAAAAGGTGCCTGCAGCCTTTTTGTGCCCCCCGCCTCCAAACTTGCGTGCAATGAGACTGACATCCAGGTCACTTTTGCTCCTCAAAGAACCGCGAATGCGTCCATCAGGCAGCTCCACCAGGAGTGCCGAGGCCTTGACAGAGCCGATACGATGGCATTCGTTGATCAGGTTCTCTGTCTCTTCGTAAGCAGCGCCTGTGCGCTCAAAGTCTTGATGCGACAGATGCTGTATGGCAAACTGGTCGTGATAGAAGAGTTCCAGGGTATCCAGCATGGCCAGCGTCAACTTGAACTTGGCAAAAGAAAAGTCTTGAAACAGTTTTTCATAGATCTCATTGGGATTGGCCCCGGCATCAATGAGGTCTGCACAATCCCTGTACACGCGGCTGTTGGCGCTGCTGAACTGAAACCAGCCCGTATCCGTGGCTGCGGCCACAAACAAGGCTTCAGCCGTCTTGGCAGACAGGGGCCACCGGTTGTAGCGGATGTACTCTGCCACCAGCAGACCGGTGGCCGCAGCGTCAGGATCCACCAGTTCAACGGTGCCCAAATGGTCGGCCGTGGCATGGTGATCAATGACCAGGACAGGCATCTCATGCTTCACGAGGAGTTCCCCAAAGTGCGATAACTGGGGCAGACTGTTGACATCCACCAAAATAATGAGGTCCACGTCTGCATAGGCGCCCTGGCGGAGATCGGAACATTCAAGGTCATGCTTGAGCACGGGCACGGCATCGTCCAGCAGAAATTGGTACCACTGGGGCACGGGCGATAAAAGCAAAGGTACGACCTGTTTGCCCAGTTGGGTCAGCACATTGCAGATCCCCACGAGTGAGCCAATGGCATCACCATCCGGCTTGACATGGGTTGTGACCAGGATTTTATTGGCAGTATGGATCAGGGCATTGGCCTGACCAAACAAGGCTTCATCGATCATAGAATTCCTCAAAGCAGGTTGTCAAAAAGGGTATTATGCGTTGACTCGGAGGCCCTGTCAAGGAGACACCAATACAACTGTTGACCGGACCGAGGTTTGCAGGCATAATGTGATCTTTTGATCGTGCCGAAATAGAACCTGACAGAACTCATACCAGGAAGGCCAAAATGTCAGACGCCAATAAAGACTCAGAAAAGTCGCCGAAGAAGCCTGATGCTCACAAGAAGGACAGGGCCTCAGAGATCGCCAATACCTTTGAATGGCTGATTACGGCCTTCATCCTGGCCTTTGTGTTTCGCGCCTTTGTCATGGAGGCCTTTCGCATTCCCACCGGCAGCATGGCAGATACACTGCATGGGGCGCACTTTCGGCTTCGATGTCCTCAGTGTGCCTTCAAACTCCAGCACGGTTTCACACCGCAGCTCTATGATCTGAGCGCCGATGTGGTCCCGTCCTATGAAGTCTCGCTCTACCCCACCAAATGCCCGAGTTGCGGATGGATAGAACAAAACCAGTCGTTTCGGCCAGTCAAACACCCCGTGGAAAATGGGGATCGAATTCTGGTACTCAAATGTCAGTACCAGTTTATGGATCCCCAACGCTTTGACGTCATTGTGTTTAAAAACCCCCTGAATCCCACAGAAAACTATATCAAGCGTTTGATTGGCCTGCCTGGTGACAAGATTGAGATTGTAGATGGTGACGTGTTTATCAATGACCATATTGCGCGGAAACCAGCCATGGTCCAGAAAGAGCACTGGATGCCTATATACAACAATGACTATCAGCCCGTGCACCCTGATGACAAGGGATACAACGGTCGTCAAACCTGGGTCAATCCCTTTACCTATCACCCCTCCGCGTGGCAGATCCAGGACCATGATCCCACGCAATTCCACCTGAATGCCCCCACAGACAGGGACGCCTTTCTCACCTACGATGCACCCTCGGCCAATGATTTCCGTGCCAATTACGCCTACAACAGTGCGGGACCGTCGTTTGCCAACCAGCCTGCATGCAGTGACCTCAAGGTGGAAGGCATTGTCCGGTCCTTGAGTGACACAGGCCGCTTCGGTGCCAGTCTGGGCAAATATGGTGTCCAGTACAAAGGCTGGGTCGATTTTGAAGGACGAATGGTCATTGAAAGCAAAGGCCTTGACAACAAATCCACGATCCTGGCAGAGGGTCAGTTTGACATCGCCCATCCAGCGCAGCCCAAATCGTTTGAATTTGCCCATGTGGACAGGCTGCTGATTCTCAAGTATGACGGCCATATACTGAAGTATGATTTGGGGACAGCCCTGAAAAGTCTTGAATATCATTTGGAATACAGTCCGGAAGTGGCATTTTTTGGTGCCGGCCAATTGACACTGGCCCACGCAGCCATCTTCAGAGACACCTATTATACAAAAGGCTCCCGTTCCTCGAGATCACCCAGGGCCGTTGAAGGCAATGCCTTTCAGCTCAATGAGGATGAGTTCTTTGTATTGGGCGACAACAGCCCCAACAGCGAGGATGGTCGTTGGTGGGGAGAGCCCACCATGGTCACACGTGGCCAGACGCCGCCCAGAGCAGGCGTGGTGCCCAGAGAGTACCTTGTGGGCAAGGCCATGTTTGTGTATTGGCCCAGCGGATACAAGTTTCCCTGGCCCAGGAAGATGATGGATATGATCCAGAAAGGCGGCCAAAACAACAGGCTGCTGAACATCGCCAACGTCATTCTCAACCTGAAGTGCATCCCCAATTTTGGACAAATGCGATACATCTACGGGGGGTCATCGGAGTTTGCCCAAGAGCCTTCTGTGAGCACAAATCCTCTTTAAGGCTTGAATTTGTGCCCAGATTTCGTAATAATGTGGCGTTTCAAGGAATGTATCGCTTAAAATTACTGATACCCAATTTAGGAGACTACGAGATATGCTAGGTTGTCATATTGGACGAATGTTTCAGGTGTCCGTGGCAGGCGGGTCCTACCAGGACGGCCTGACAGCCCTTATTCACGGCACACCGCCCGGTATGAGCATTACTGAGCAGGCAATCTACGGCGACATGCTGCTGAGAAAACCTGGTGCGGACGAGCTGTCCAGTCCTCGCAAGGAACCGGATCTGCCCGTCATCTATACCGGCCTCAATGCCGCTGATACCGTGGAAGGTGCGGGCAACAAGAATCACACCAATGGCACCCCATTGACGATTCTGATCCCCAACCTGGACCGCCACTTTATCCACATCAAACAGTACCAGGACACCAACCGCACACCGCGTCCGGGTCATGCGTCTTACGCCTCATTCAAGAAGTACGGTCCGGACGACGATGCCATCGGTGCAGGCATTTTCAGTGGTCGCTACACCAGCACCATCGTGGCAGCCGGGTATGTGGCCAAGCAGATCCTCAAGGCACACGGCATCCATGTCTTTTCCTATGTCACGGAGATCGCAGGGGTTGGCTGCTCACAGATTACAGACTATGCAGCGGCCCTGGCCTATACGGACCGCTACAAAACCATGCGTCACGATCTCGACCCGTTCTATCAGGCCGTGTATGTGAACAAGCGTGTGCACATGGACATGCGTTTCCTGGAAAAAATGGCCGTGTTTGCTGAGATCGAAAAAGAAATCGATCCCATTCGAGACAGCGCCCCGCACATGACACCTGAGGCGATTCAAGACAAGTACGGTGTGCACTCCGTGGTCAACTGTCCTGATATCGACGCTGCGCAGGCCATGGTGGATGCCTGTAATAAAGTCTCGGCCACAGGCGACTCCGCCGGCGGTCTTGTGGAAGTCGTGGTCACAGGCGCGCCCGCCGGTCTGGGCGAACCCGTCTTCAACAAACTCGATGCAGAGCTCGGACGGATGCTCGGCATCGGTGCTGTCAAGGGCGTGGAAATCGGTGAAGGATTCAAGGTCAAGGACTTGACCGGCTTTGAAAACAACGATCAAATGGGCGCAGAAAACGGTAAGATCGTGTTCAAGTCCAATCATGCCGGCGGTATCACAGGCGGCCTGAGCACAGGTCAGCCCATTATTGCCAGGCTCGCTGTCAAACCCACACCCACCATTGACAAACCACAACAGACCGTGGACAAGTACACCATGGAAAACAAGGCATTGGCCGCGATCACGCGCCGCGACCCGACCATTGCAGCCAGGCTCTGGCCCATTGCAGAAAACTACACGGCCATGGTCGTACTGGATCACCTCATGCAGCACTACGGATACCAGGCCTTCATCAAGAAATAGTCCTTGAGTCCAATACAGATTTGCAGAAAGGGACAACGCGAGAAGCGTTGTCCCTTTTTTTTTGACACGCCTGCCCCCAGGGGGGGATTTCATGGATCTGTATGGGAATCCAACGTTTAACGCACAATTATCACTTGACATTCCAAATCCGCAGCTTGACAATCGAACCGTGAACCGTGAACCGTGAACCGTGAACCGTGAACCGTGAACTTTGAACCTCATCAAAGGAGACAGGACCATGGCAGATGAAAACCGTAGAACATTCCTAAAGCAGTGTATGACCCTGGCTGGTGCAGGCGTGGCTGGCTACGTGGTTATCTCCGGATCAGAGGACGCCCAGGCCCAAATCATTGCGCCGGACGATTCTCGCCTTGAAACCCAACGTGTGGAATACCCCGGTGACGGGGGCAGCATGAAGGCCTATCTGGCCAGGCCCAGGGGCCAAAAGAGACTGCCTGCTGTGATCGTGATTCACGAGAACCGGGGCCTCAATGCACACATTGAAGATGTGGCTCGACGCATGGCTCTGGAAGGATTTCTGGTCATTGCGCCGGACGCCCTATCGCCTGTGGGCGGTACACCGGCTGACACCAATGAGGCCATGGGCAAATTACGTCAGTTGGATCGAGAGAAAACCGTGAAAAACTTTGTCGCCGCTGTCCAGTATCTCAAGACCCATCCCCAGACCACAGGGCAGGTCGGCTGCACGGGTTTCTGCTGGGGTGGTGCCATGACCAATCAGGTGGCAGTCAATGCCCCGGATCTGAAGGCCGCAGTGCCCTACTACGGCAGTGTGCCTGCAGCTGAGGATGTGCCCAAGATCAAGGCGGCCCTGCTGTGCCATTATGCAGGCGAAGATCAAAGGATCAACCAGGGCATCCCTGGATTCGAGGCAGCCCTGAAGAAGGCGGGCATCGAGTATCAGATGTTCACCTACGAGGGTGCTGGCCACGCATTCAACAACGATACGAATCCCGGCCGATATCACAAGGAGGCCGCCCAACTGGCCTGGAAGCGCACGGTTGAATTCTTCAAGAAGCAGCTTCACACGTCCGAGCCAGTTTGAACCGTGTCAAGCCCAGCCTGTGCTTGACAGATGCTCGGACAGGCATTGGTGAATCGCCTCAGCGGATCACAATGGAGTGGAAGGAGCAGAACAAGATGCGTGAATGCGTTTTATGTCATGTGATGTTGACACTCCTGTACGGGGCCTGGATTTGCAATGGTCAGGCATCGCAAGAGGTGGTCCCCAATTCCACAGTGACTGCCAACCTGGAGGGTCTCAGCGGCTTGTTTCTCAGAACCGACTCAGGCACCGCCATCTCGGTTCCTGTCAAATTCGTCTTTCAGAGGGCAGAACCCGCAACCTATGAGATTCTCCCTGACCCGGAAGTCCCTTTTTCCGACATGAGATTTGCCCGGGCAGGTGCCCTGTTTCAGCCTGGCGGCCATGTGGATCTGGCCAGGAATCGTTATGAAAAGAACAATCTGGGTTATTACACCCACCTCTATTTGAAGACACAAGCGAGTCAGCGTCTTGCGCAGGCCATGACGCAGCACAAGACAGACGTCGTCCTTGTGATCAGCGGCATCGGCAAGGGCCGCGTGGAGCCGGTCGATTTGCAGACAGGCCACTGGGCCGTGGCCAACATAAAGGGGGGTGGTCCTGGCGGGCATCTTTCGGTGACTCTGAATACTCATATCATGATTGCCTGGGCAAACTCCGGGTTGGCGCCCAAGCCGTCGAACAGTGACCGACAGGAGGTTGAGTATTCCCTCAAGGAGTACATGTACCAGTACTTTTGGCAGATGGGCGGCAATGGCATAGGCGGCGCGATTACTGCCGAGGACTTTGCGCGCACAGGCGACATCGGAGCGGCGTTGTATGCCGATTTCGTCGATTCCGAGGACACAAAGAAGGCCCTGATCCACCAGAGTCCAAGTCAGACTGTCAGCACCATGGCAAGGAGTTTTGCCGGCAATCTGCCGCCCAGCATGCAGGCCACCGTGTTTGAACATGTGAAAGGGAAAGAGTTTCGTCGCGCCTTGGTGTGTGACAGTCGATTTCCCTCCTGGGCCCTCAACAACAATCCCGGAAAGGAAAAATATCAGGCGATGCTTCTTACAGACGAGGATCCGCTGATTGTGGCAGTCAGTTTTGTCTCTGCAGCCCCAGAGGCGGTCCAAGTATATCGCACCAAAATCATTGAAAGCCTGAATACCTGTTTTGCCGAGACACTGATCCCCTCGGTTATCTGTCGCAGGTTGTTCGAAAGAATCGCGTCAGAGACATTGATTGAATGTGCCCCTGCGCTGGCACACTACATGATGCAGCCTGTTGATGCCGGCATTGTCGAACCAGGCATCCAGACACTGGGTCAGTTGCGTGCCTATCAACTGCTCGGAGATATCATCATGTCCAGGCCTGTCACTGATCAAAGACAACTGCGCAGGGCCTTCCGGTACTTCCGCTGGACAGACCTCAACGATCAGGAGGCAAATCAGAAGTCGGCTGTGCTGGTGAAGCTGTCCGATTCGGCACTTGCCCACACATGGACCGATGCGGTCGACGCGCACAAACTCCTGGTCTCTGCCATGGTCTCATTTATCGGGGTCAACGGCCGGGCCGGACCGTCACAAGAAAGAATCGCAAAACAACCCTATCACCATGTACGACATGCACTCCATGCCTGGATCGACACCCCCGGCGGGGTTGATGTGCTGGCCAGACTCGCGTCTTCTGCGTCCATGCCCAGTGAAGCTCCCTTCTTTATCAAGGGGCTGAAGCATCCTGATGTGCAGACCGCGGCAGCATGCATTGCAGCACTTTCGAGACTGGGTGCGAGAGACGCCATGCCTGCGCTCATTGCGGTGTTTGACCGGCCGGATGCCCTGGCCGATCTTCATGCGGCCTATCGCGCTGTCAATCAGGAGGGCAGGATGCCCATGGCGATTTCAGTGCCTCCCTATGAGCGTGACACAATTGGCTGCAAGGCCGATGAGGCACTCTTTCACCTGGCTGGGGGACAGAAAGAGGGTCTGGACCCGGTGCCCCCCTTCACGGACAGCGATGTGCTGGACCAGCGACGCGATTACTGGAAGACCTGGCTCCAGTCACATCCTCCCAGGATGTCTCGAGAGTGACAGACTCTAATGACCTGGCGAGCCCCCGGGCACGCCGCTGGGTTGCCAGGTGCCTTTGTTGCCCCAGGCTGTGATCTCTGTGTGAGTCGGGTCTTGGACTGTCAAGGAATAGCCCAGGCCATCGGTCATTCTGTACCAACTGTCCTTGTACTCAAAGTCACAGAGTACGCCGCCCACAGCATCCTGCAGCTGGAGTTGTTCGCCGGCATTGTCCAGCCTGCCGGTGTATTGACCGGCAATGGTTAGTTGGGATGTGTCGTATTCGGCAGCAAAGGCTTCAGGGTCTTGCACCACGAGGACCGTGTCAAGGGGCGCCAGGATCAGACTGGGGAAGGTGAATTGAATCCCTCGCGTGAAGCTGATCCGATTCAGATTGATGCTTTCGGTGCCAATGTTCTTGAGTTCAATGAACTCGGTATTGGCATCCACAGGATGATACATCAGTTCCGTGATACGGAGACTTTCCAGAATTGGGCCCACACTGTAAACAGCCTCGTTCAATGCGCTCCACTGACCATTGTCGTACAGTCGAGTCTTGACCTGCACACTCTCAGACAGTGGCATGGGGCCCTGATACACCACGGCTGAAGGTGAGATGCCCTGCACACTCTGATCTTCTCCTGCCACCAGCGCTACGGAAATGAGAAAGTCGGAACTGGTGACTCCAAAGTTCATACCATGAATGGCCAGCAGGTTCCCGCCTGCCTGCAACAATTCGAGAGAGTTGGAGCAGTCAAACGATTGAAACACCGTGGCTGCATTGTCATCATGACTGGCCGTGGCCCCGGCATGCCATGCCGGTGTGGTCGCTGCATTGGCCGAGGCAATACGACTGCCATTCAGGTAGGCCGCAAAGCCGTCATCATAGCGTACGCGCAGAACCAGGTTTTGGCAGGCCGCAAGATCTTCAGCCTCCACGAAAAACGGAATACGTACATAACAGGCCTCTGCCGTGCCGAACATGTTTGACTCAACGTCATATGTGATAAAGGCATCATATCCGGCACTGCGTTCATACCCCACACCGCCCGAAGTCCCGCGAATGCGAGGCATGCCATCAGTCCAGTTTGAGTCATCAAATGGCTCTGCACCGCCCGTCCAGGTCAAGCCGATATTGCGTGTGGGCACCCACACAAACTTGATGGCGTCTTCAGCTACCAGGATCTTTGACGTGTTCGGGCCCTCGTTCTCAGACGCGCGCACATCAGTGCCATCCAGCGTATAATAGATTGTGCCCCTGCCCTCAAGGTTGGCTATGACCAATGGATCACCCTGTGCCGCATAGCCTCCGTGCTGGGGAATCCAATTAAGGAGAAACTCAGGAGGATCAATTTTCGGATACAGGTCCTTGGACCGCAGGAGATTGACCAGGGCAAAGGCATTGGAGGTATCGTGGATCGCAGGGATGTAATTCTGAATCACGTTGTCGAGCTCCACAAGCCAGGAGTCTTCACGCGTCAGGTAGTAATCCGGACCATTGGGCACAGGCGGATACAGGTCGTGATTGATGTTGGTCAAGGGATTGGGCTGCTGGATGCTGTTGCCGTAGGGTGTACTCATCTGGGTGTCTCCCCATCGCGCGGATTCAGCGACAATGGCCTTGTCGATGCCTGTGCCCAGATTGAGATACCGAGTTTGGGACGCCCCCTCACTCAGGGCACCGTCATGGAAGCAGTGTTTGTACACACGGTCTGCGAATAGAAGCCGGAACTCCGCGCTGGCACGCAATTTCTGGAAGAGTTCACCTGCGCCCTGGGCATTGTCGATGCGGGATGCAGCACGACCGTGGTAGTCCAGGACGATTTCCTGATCCCACACAAAGAACCGGAATCGACCGTCTCCACTGACCGCATTGGCCGCTGCATAGCCATTGTGGTGAGGCCAGTCCTCGGCATCGGCATAGAAATGCAGGAGCATGTAATCTGCAAAATTTTCCATGTCCAGAGTGTCCTGCATCTGGCCAAATCCGGCGGACGTCCCCGGGTCGATCGCCATCATAGCTCGCCACCGGGCATCCGGGCTGGAAAAATCCTCATTGACCTCCCAGTCCTCGGGTTCGCCCCCGAGATGTTCGGCAAAGAAGTCCTCACCCAGTCGCTCTGTAAGATTATGCAGCCCAAAGTAGAGACCATTGACATACAAGTGCACGAAATTGCCATGGCTGGAGGGCTGCCCCATGTCACGAAGGCTGTCCTTCATCCAGATGTCACGCAGGTACTGAGAGTCGTTGGGACGATACCGTGACGAGGTCCAGGACACCAGTCCCCAGGAATCCGTGAAACAGGCGCGCAGCACGAGCTGATTGAAGATCTCCACATCGGATTCAGGAAACAGCGGATACTTCAGCTTGGAGACACCATAGGCACTGGTAAAGGTCAGACGAAGTGAATGTTTCTGCATCCTGAACGGTCGACGGGACGCATTGCCATGGATTTCAATCTTGCAGTCCTCTTGAAAGCCTTCACTGCTGTTCGGCAGGACGTACTCCACAGAACACTTTCGCTCCCACCGACTCTGGGGATTGGCATAGATCCCGGTGGCGTCACTGATAAAATCTTCAAGACGCATGGCTATGGATACTGTGGGGATGTCGAGCAATGCCTCTTGAACCGAATAACCCGGTAATGTGTGGTCTGCCACGCGGGGGTCCATCTCGTAATCAGCCGGCACAATGGCCCGGGCATCCGAACTGTAGCCCCAATCTTCGGGCCAGCCTGGAGGATCAGACGGCTGCCTGGCCACATCGTGGACAAAGAGGTAGGTGCAGGTCGTGGTCGGCGGAGATTGCCAGCCTGGTCTGGTGGCGATTGAACGCACCAGTGTGGTTGTGGTGATGGTTATGGCATGGGCAGGGTCATAGAGAAATCCATTCGTTTCAGAGGGTTCCGCGCCATCCAGGGTAAAGTGAATAATTGCCCCGGGTGTATCACAGTAAATCCTCAAGTCAAACGGCTGGTCATAGAATCCCCGGTCATGACTGTGAATCGTCTTTCCGACCTTTTCTGTCACAATGGGTTCACTGGCCTGCGCCTTGAGATCCTCGATCCCCCAGCACAGCAGCAGGCATATCCAGAAGACCACTATTCCATGTTTCAAAACCACGCTCCTCCTGTCCAAACCGGACAAGCTGTCAGACCCAAGGCACTGCATGAATTAAGCAGGACTCATGTCAGTCACTCGACACAGGCCCTGCTTGCTTTTTTAACGGTCATGATGCAGACTGAATTATAGTCACACCATTATATTATCATTTGCCCCACAGGAGAAGGAAATAGAGGACAATCCCCTGTTATTGGGCCATCGCGACCGGGTACAGGCTCAAAATGCCATACACGTAAGACTTTTTTAAATAAACTGTTACAGACTTACAGCCGGCATCGTTTCAGGCCTTGAAGTGGCGTGATCAGGCTGACGCGTGAAATTGTTTTTTAAAACCTTATGGTTTGTGATACCCTCTTATACATCTTTTTAAAGGAGCCTAAAACATGGTAGAACTCATCTCGTTCAGAAAACGGGTCTTCATGACGGTGGTGCCCCTCCTTCTTGGGTCAACCCACCTGTGTGCAGGCGTAACACCGCAAACCGACAGTCCGGCATACCAGTCTTATGTCATTGTCACAAACCGGCAGACACTCGCACAGACCGAATGGAAGGCCGTGGTGGACACACTCCGAACGAAATACGATGGGTCCGTGATCCTGTACGAAGACGATGTCA
>JAIPFM010000004.1 GCA_021736645.1 Phycisphaerae bacterium
GACACAGCCACCAGACCCCAACTGCCGTCCGCTGTCATGATTTGATCCGGCTCATTGGACACCAGGACATATTGTTGTCCCTGGTACTCCTCAACAACTGCATCCTGCAGATTGAGGCCTGATCGCAGCGGTAACCAGAGGGACGCCTGCCCTTGAACAGACGCATTGGCCGGGCCATTGTCCCTGAGAAGATCTCGGAGTCTCTGCTCCTCGGCCGCAGTCATCTGACTGGGCAATCTCCCTGATGCCGCGGCATTGGGAAGAATCCGAAACTCAAGCTTGCCGTACTGATCAGCAGGACCGAGCTGTTTTTTCAACTGAAGAATCATCTCGGCACGAAGGGTCTCAGGCGATTGCGCAAGGATTTGATCAAGCTGTTCCTGATTCTGCGTCTGTGTCGTATTTCCCATTATGCGCAGGCCCTTTTCCCTGGCATACTGCATGGCCTGAACACGCAGCCGGGCCTGAGTCTTGGCATCTTCATACAGGGTCACCAGGGCCTGGCCTGTGGCATTTTCCCACATTTTCAATCGGGCCTGAGCCTCGCGCCGCATCAGTTCCTCTGGCCCAAACTCCCTGGCTTGCTGTGCCTGATCCACCATTTTCTGAATGTCTATGCCAATCTTCCAGCCCTGATCCCTGCGAACGCAGGATACGGTTCTGAGCATGTAGCGCTCTTGAAACGGTGTCAGAGCGGAAACATCTACACGGTTATTCCCTGCGGGCCTGATGGCCATGATGTAGATCTTGTTGTCAGCCTGTGAGCTGCTGTCAAACTCGGCGCCTGCTGCTACCGCCATAGTGATAAAAAGCTGCTTTTCCTGTTCATCCTTGAACTCGAAGAGTCGCTCAGCCGTTTCAACGTCCATCGTAAAGGGAACACGGCTATAGGCCTGAATCAACTGTTCAATCTGCTGCAGATCGTCCTTGGACAATGCCTGCGCACCGGCAGGCTCAGGCCCCTGATTATCACTGGAGTCTTGCCCGGCCATGCCCTCAATCTGAGTCGCCATATTACTGCCCATCTCATTGAGCATCTCACCGATTTTCAAGGCACGGGCCTTGTCCCGCGTCTTGATCACATCGTGCCAGACTCTAAACTGCGTGGCCAGGGCCTTGAACATGGCCCCCTGCTCGACTTGATCAGCCAGCTTCAATCCCTGGTCCACATGCATCTCTACCTGTTCGCACAAAGCCAGGGCCGTGTCAAAATCATTCGCCTCTAACGCCTCCTGAATACTCTGACACAGCATACCGCTGGCCATGAACAGACTCTGGAGTGTCTTGCCGGGATTCCCTGAGTATGTCGCAGGCACGTTCCCTTGCTTTTCGCTCGGGGCGCTCGTTTCTTTATTCAAGTTCGAGGTTGGCCGAAGTGAGATATTTTTCAGGGTACGGTACACATACGAACACATTTGAAATCTCACCTCTGACACATCAGCCAGTGCCAGCTTTTCATAACGAATGGTTCGCTGACGCAGCCCTTTTATGCCTGTATCTGTCAGGGCCACACCCAGATGTTCCCGGCCGTCAGAGTCCTTCACAATAATTCGCGTGGCATCTTCATACCCCAACTCGTCTGTACACGAAACGATGCAGTCTTCACCGGCAGAGACCAGTGCGCCGAGGATGAGCGTTTTGCCCCGGACAGTGGCGGAAGTCGAGGCATGCAAGGATGAAGAGGCATGCACCGTGTTCCACGCACCATTGGGCACCGCAAGGGTGATGTCAGTCTCCCTGTACTGGCTGGAGATATGTGCGCGAAAGGCGATGAGTCCTTTGGGTGAGAGTACCTCCAAATGGCTCTTGTTTTTGGCGCCTTTAATCGAATCGATCTTGAACGAGGCATCGCCGGTTCGACGAAATACAAATTCATACCCCGGATCATCAGGTGTGTAGCTGGATGTGTCTTGTGTCTTGATCGACATGGCCAAGGGCATTCCATCCGGACGCCACCATGACTTGGTCTCGCTGGGATATTCACAGATACCCAGCAGTTCAACAACAAATCCCCTGGAAAATGTGGCCCTGTATTGTTCCGTTTCAGCATTACCTGCGTCAATTGATTCAATGGTCCGCGGCATCAGTGCCACAGTCGTAGGTGTTAGTATTCCTGCAAGTACGAGAATGATCATCCACACTTTAAATGTCGGACGGCTGTAGAATCGCTTGCCTGGTTTCATGATGGTCTTGATCCGATCTTCGAGATTTTTGACGGGCCCGGCCACCGCCATGGACGGTACGGCCATGCGGGATTTGTATTCATGCATCAATGTTTCCACAATGGCACTGCCGTATTCTTTGGGTGTGGTTTCGAACCTGGCAATGGCAATCTCGTCACAGCACTTTTCCCGCTCTGCGCGGAGCTTTCTATTGGCGATCCAGACAACGGGATGAAACCAGTACACGGCCTGAACCAGGATTTGCAGAAAATTCACAAACGGGTCCAGACGAACCACATGGGCCATTTCATGCAGCAGCACTGAACATCGCCTGGGATCCGACCTGGTGCCTGAAAAACTCGCAGGCAGGTAGATGACGCCCTTCATGATGCCCCAGACAAAGGGCTGGCTGATGCCCTCCAATTGATAGACTTTGAAAGACATGCCCGGACGAAACTTCTGGGCCAGATCCTGGATCGTTTGCCTCAGGCCGCCCTCGATATCAGCGCGAGAACGCTTGAGCGTCACGGCAAATCGAACGGCACGCAAACATGTCCCCAAGAGCAGCGCCGCCAGCCCGGCGGCCCACACCACGAGTATCCACTGACTGGCGTGCAGCGCAGACCGCCCTGCAGCGCGGTCAGGTGACGCCTGTGCAGCCACAGGTACGGTCACCAGGGGTTTCGGTGACGGGAGAGGCGTCACCGTGTCATGTAAGGCGTCCTGCGGCACGGCCGAAACCGTGATCCCGGAAGCCTGCTCAGGTATCTTTTCAAGGGACTCGGTCACGGCCTGCCCAGGCAGCACAGCCATGGGAATCGTCAGTACTGGCGGCACCAGGCACTTGACCAGGACCACGGCCCACAAGAGATAACGCAGATGCGCACTGTGCCTTTGAAACACGGCAGTCAATGCCCAGATCAGAAAAAACAGCACGGCCAGATGAATGCTCTGACTGACCAGAAAATCCAAGAGCTCCGCTGATATCGCATTCATGATTGATCCTCCAATATCTCGCTCAGACGACTGATATCCTCTTTGGTGATGTCCCTGTTCTCCGCCAGGAACTGGACCAGCGGCACGGCATCCCCGCCAAACAGACGATCCACAAAGGACTGCACTGCACTGCCGATCACGTCTTTTTGCCGTATTTTGGCATGGAACACATGGGCCTTGCCCTGGATCTGGTGGTCCAGATACCCCTTCTTCTCCAATCGCCGCAGCAGTGTCTGCACCGTAGCGTACGCAATATCCCGGTGATCAGGCAGGGCATCCCATACGGCCTGCACTGTGGGATGGTCCAGCTCCCACACGATACGCAGGATCTCTGTCTCAGCGGGGCTCAGGGGAATCAGATTCTTCTGTGTCATGGCTTTCTCCTTTTACATTTGTAAGATCAATATATCGTACATTTGTAAAAGGAGTCAATGTTTTTATTGAGAAAAAAATTTTCTTAATAGAGCTGTCAGCTTTCAGCCATCAGCGGTCAGCGGTCAGCAGAAAAAAAAGCCCCAAGAACTATCCTTGGGGCTTTTGGCTGCATGTTGACACTGTAGGAACCGTTTATTCAACCATCTCAATACCTCGGACACCCGTTGATGTGAAGTCAAAGGTGCCGCCTTCGACACGATACACAGCAGCGCCGCCTTCCATGCGAAGGTATCGTGCGCCTTCAAAGCCGCCTGCCTCCTTGACCGCAGAAGCCTCTGGCGCAGGCACAAAGATGAGACCCACGGTATTCGGCGGGACTGTGGCCTTGAGCGTGAACACACCCTCCTTCAGGCTCCATTCGCTGCTGATGCGCCCGCGTATGGAGTCGTAATGCACCCTGGCCCAGGTAATCTTTCCGCCTGGCTGAGGACGGATCTGAAGTTTTTTGTACCCCGGATTCATGAAGTCAATGCCGCCGATGGTCTTGAACATCCATTCATTGACAGCGCCGAATGAGTAGTGGGCAAAGGAGTTCATACCGGGAGTCTGGAAGCCCTTCTCAGGGGTCCATCCGTCCCAGCGTTCCCAGATACTGGTGGCCCCATGCTTGATGGAAAAGCCCCAGGATGGAAACGCGTCATTGTGAAACAGACGGTACGCCACGTCCAGGCGTCCGATTCTGTACAGGGTCATCATCAGATCCTTGGTGCCTATAAAGCCTGTGGAAAGGAGCCACCCCTTGGCCTGGATATCCTCCACCAGATACTGCTCAGCCAGGGCACGTTGGGTTTGATTGAGCAGATCAAAGGTCAGGGCCAGCACATACACGGTCTGCGTATCGCCCTTGATGCGCCCGTCCTCAGCCACATATGCCTTATTGAATGCGGTCTTGATGTCTGCAAACAACGCATTATACTTCTGATAGTCCTCAAAACGGTCCAGGCGCAGCGCTGTCTGGCCGGTCAAATACGTACTGTATGCAAAGTAGGCCGTGGCCAGTACGTCCTTGGGGGTATCCGCATTGATACTGAGCCAGTCACCGTAGCCGCTGGCAGGTCGAAGCAGAGTCCCCTTGGTGGTCTCCCTGCAGTACTCCACCCAGCGCGTCATGGACTCATAGTGTCTTTCCAGTACCCGCCTGTCACCGTATACCTCATAGATGGTCCACGGACAGATCACACCGGCATCGCCCCACGCAGCCGTGCCGTCGCCCATGGCCACCTTGCGCGGCGCCACATCAGGAAACGCGCCATTGTCTCCCTGGGCATCCTCCAGGTCCACGAGCCACTTGGTAAAGAACGCGGACACGTCCGTGTTGTTGGTGGCAGTACGCACATACACCTGGGCATCGCCGGTCCAGCCAAGTCGCTCGTCCCGCTGAGGACAGTCGGTGGGAATCTCGATGAAATTGGCACGCTGGGTCTGGCAGATATTGTGGTACAGGGTATTGGTCTGGGCATCGTTGGTCTCAAAACTGCCCGCCACAGGCGTGGCACTGGTCAGCTCGACACCGGTAATCGTGTCCAGGTCCGGCCGGTACCCCAACCCTGCCACCTCCACATACTGGAACCCGTGAAAGGTGAAACGCGGCTGCCACGTCTCTGTGGCGTCGCTCTTGCAGATATAGGTATCCGTGGAGGTGGCACTGCGGAGATTCGTGACATAGATCGTGCCGTCGGGATTCAGACGCTCTGCAAACCGAAGCACCACAGTCTTGCCGGGCTCGCCCTTGACCTTGAGCCTGACAAATCCGGCAAAGTTGGTGCCCATGTTCAGCACGTAGACGCCGGGCTGCGGCTCCGTGATGGTCTTGGGCCTGATCTCCTGAAAGACCTGAACCGGCACGCCCGGATGCGACTCCATGGACGCCTCGATCTTGTCCGTCACATCCACCGCCTGCCAGGCCGAATCGTCGAAACCAGCATCGCACCAGTCCGGTATCTCCAGGCGTGCGTCATAGGTCTCACCCTTGAGGAAGTCGCCCTGCAGGATCGGCCCGGTCGCTGCCCTGGCAGAGTCGTCCGTGATGATCGTGTCGCGCGTACCGTCCGCGTATTCCACACAGAGTTGTGCAGCAAATCGCGTGTTTTCGCCGTAGTGATCACGCTTGTTGCCAAAGCCCACGAATCCACTGTACCAGCCGTCTGCCAGGATCGCACCCAGGACATTGTCACCGGTGCCCAGCGCGTCTGTCACATCGTAGGTATTGTAGTAGTTTCGAATCGAATAGTCTGTCCAGCCTGGCAGGAAATAGTCCTGGCCAATCCTGTGACCATTGATATACAGTTCATAATTCCCCAGGGCAGAAGCATACACCACCGCACGCTTGACCGGCTTGCTCAAGGCAAACGCTTGACGCAGAAACTGGGCAGGCGGAAGAAATTCCTGGCCCGTACCCACGTCCACCTGTCCCCAGGGGCCCTGGCCCAGCGGGCCCAACACCTTGACCTTATCCCAGGCATCGTCCTCATTTTTGGGCGCACAGATCCACGTGCCATTCGTCACGATCATGACGGGATCGCCTGTGTCAAACTCGACCTTGATCGCACCCAACAGCCCTGCCGGATTGGAATTATCCCCTTCGTTGGTGGCCTGCACAGTCACAATATTCACACCCGGCTTGAGAAGGTCGGTCAGTTCGAAGGGCACGGCGGTCTTGAAGTTATTGCCACGGCCGGCCTGCTTGCCATTCACAACGCACACAAAGCTGTTGTCCACACTCAGGGCAGCGACAGCACGTGTGATCGTGCGACCGGTATCAAGGGCGAACATCTTGCGAAAATACCGTGTCCCCACAGGGGCACTCTGAGCGGGATTGCCCTCATCGCACCAGATCCACTGTGCGCCCTTGAGCGACAGTTCAGGTTCCGGTCCCTGACGGTCTCGCGAGGCATCCAATCCCACCCACTTCGCCTCAAAGCCGCCTTCGCCCAGTAATCCCATGGTCCAGCTCGATATTTGACTCCATGGCGACGGCCGCCCCTGGCCATCCCACACCCTGACCTTCCAGAAGCAGACCTGGCCCGAGGTCAGTGTACCGCCTGCATAGGCAATCTGGTTCATCCGGTCGGTTTCAACCTTGCCGCTGTCCCACAGGTCTCCCGCGTCTTGTTTGAGTCTCGCTTCAGAAGACGCCACCAGGATTTGATACGCCGTCTGCATCACGCCCCGCCGGGTGGATTGGAGAATCCAGCTCAGCCGCGGTTGCCTCACGTCTACGCCCAGGGGCTCGACCTTATATTCGCAGCGAAGATATTTCACGGCCAGAGCCTTCGTTGGCCTGCTTTGGGCAGCCGTTTGACTCCTCCGACAGCCCGGGGTCATCAGCAGAATCATCGAAATAATTCCCAGCAACAGTCCCAATTCACGTTTTTTCATAGATTTCATCTCTCTTTTAATGACTCTGGAACATCATCAATTCTTGTATGAAGATACGCATTTTTCCGGTTCAATCTCGTTTGAACGTGGATACTGCCCTTATTGAAGGCAGAATTTTGACAAAGTAAAGAAATAAATTTGTTTGATTTTATAAATGACTTAATTTGCACAACTTAATAGAATAGAATTCTGGTATCATAAACCGTGTATCTGAAGTTTTAAAAACGGGTCGAAGAAACCAATTCTGGATGGAGACATGTACAATGCGGCGCAGATTCAATTGCCATGACACTGCGGATCAGATTAGTGTTCCCTCTGCCAAAAAATCCGGATTTACGTTGATTGAGCTCCTGGTGGTCATTGCCATTATAGCGGTTTTGATGGGCATCTTAATGCCTGCATTGAAACGGGCTCGCGAACAGGGCAAGCGGGCCGTGTGCATGGGCAACTTGAGACAACTGGGCACGGCTTGGATCATGTATGCGGATGACAACAATGACAAAATTGTCCCGGCCGGACCCGGCGGCAGTGATGGTTGGGTCGATGCGTGGCAGCCGGATACTTCGGACGTGGCAGAGATTCGGGGCGCACTCTTTAAGTATTGCCCCAATGAACAGTTGTACAAGTGCCCCACAGGGGTGCGGGGTGAGGTGGTGACCTATGCAATCACAGACGTGATGAATGGCTACTCTGGCCATAGCTGGTC
>JAIPFM010000005.1 GCA_021736645.1 Phycisphaerae bacterium
ACACTTGGGACATCTGTTATTCCGTCAGCCGGAGTCGGTTTCCTGGCCTCGTTGGAAGCATAAAAAGTCGCCCCGGCCGAAAACTGAGGGACATACGCCCCATGCCAATTGCCAAGGGCGGTATAGGTCAACTGCTGATGAATGCCCACGTAATCAACATCCGTGAAGACCGGACTTCCCACCGAACTACCGAGGGCTGTGCTGATCTCGATGTTCGCGTTCTTGTCAAAGTCAAACCACTCAAGAGAGGCAATGTCAGCCAGCGTCACCGTGGTATTGGTTGTCCCGACGCCGGCAGCCACGACTTCACTGACGTAGGTCTTACCCCCGGCTTCCACAAACCACCGGACATCCAACGTATCAGCCGCAATCCGATTCCGAAGGGTCACGGAGATCTCGGACAATGCAAACGAGGCATCGAAAGAGGTCGTGTCAAACCCAATGATATTCGCCCAGGGGGAAGGCGCATGGCCGGCGGCACCTGCCGCATTGGTGCTGCCTCCGCCGACAAAGACATGTCCGTTGGTGTGGGCCTGTCCAATCTTTCGCTGGGCGGCTTCGGCTTGTCCAATCGCCGCCTTGAAGGCCGCCTGACTGCCAATAGCCGGGACCACCTCATCGGTGGTGCTCCAGACGGCATCGCCCGCATCCCAGGGTCCGGGTGTATTCGTAGTCGTCTGGCCCGCGATATCCGTACTGGATCCATCAAACGAAACCACGGCTTCCTGTGAGTGTGAAACACAGGAAAACAATACGAGGACACAAAAGATAAGGTTATATGGCCTATGGCACATCATCCATCTCCTTCTTCTGTAAAACACGTTGAGACGCATCTGCATAAAAATCTCTCCTTGGTTTTCTGCCCATTTCAACTTCAGGTTGGATCGTCATGGCAACGCCTTGATTGCAGTGGTGGAAAACGGCTTCTTCTGCTTTGCCTGTGTGACCGCATCCCAAGCCTCGGGATAGCTCACAAGGAAATTGTTTTCATCAATGAGATTGATGAAATAATGCGTGGTCCCCGCGGGCAACTGCGCCGACACCCCGGAGCCGCTCACCAGTGCGGCCGGCTTGCGGAACCACTCTTCATAGCGATGACCGCCGTTCAAGGTATAGATCAGGTTCGCCCGAACCACCCTGGCCCCGTTCTCCCTGTACGTGAATGTCACGGTATCTCCCTGTTGCTCATGGGACAGCACAGTGCACACCGTGTCTTTGTGCGGCAAGGCTCCCGCAAACTGCGGATTGTAGTACGGGGTGCTCGCCTTCATCTCGGTGAGGATCTCCGTGAGTCGCTGGTTCATGGCCGCGGTCCTGTCCGGCATGGCGTGCGCCAGGTTGTTGGCTTCTTCAATGTCCACGCGCGTCTGTTTTCCGTTTTCAGTCTTGTAAAGCCTGTACAGTTCGAGTTCAGGCGTGGCCGCATTGTTCACGTGGTCATAGTTGCGTATCAGTTTGTAGTCGCCCATGCGAATGGTGCTCTCCAGGGCCACACTGTGGGGAAAGTGCCAGACCATGGTCTCGCGCACCGATCCGTCTGCATGGCGGATCAAGGCGGCATCGGTGGGATCCCGCTTCAACAGAGGGGCCAGGTCACAGCCGTCGAGATGCTTGCCCTGAGGGAAGGGGGTGCCGGTCAGCGAGAGAATCGTGGGATAGAAATCAAGGCCATTGACCATCACATCCGTCTGGACCCCGGCCTCGATGCCGGGACCTGTGATGATCAGGGGCACACGCGTGCCCCCCTCCATGGCCGAGATCTTGCCGCGGTCCAGCGGGTAGTTGTCCGTGATGATCTGGTTGGGCACCTGCTCCATGCCACCGTTGTCCGAGGTAAAAATCACGTAGGTATTCTCGCGCAGACTGTGGCCCGGCCATCGCGGATCAGCCGTCTTGTTGAGATAGTCGAGCAGCCTGCCCACATGGTAGTCGAGTTCCTCGACCATGGCGCAGTAGAAGGGATTGGTCTGGCCCTTGCCTGCCCAGTGTTCCGGGTTGTCAGGCAGTGTCACGCCGAGTTTCCGGCAGTATTTGTCCAGCAGGGCCTCACTGCGCGTGTGAATGGGGGTATGCACCAGCCACGTGGCATAATAGAGGAAAAAGGGCCGGGCCTTGTATTCACGTAAGAACGTCAGGGCGTCCTCGCTGTTCTGATGATAGGGAAATCCATTCGAATCGAGACGATACGGATCTTGGGGGTCGCCGGTGGCGAATCCCGTGAGCCGATGCGGCTGCATGGGATTCCTCGAGCCGCGGCTGCTCCGCGTCCACACAAAGCCCTGGTCCTCGGGCTGGGGAAAGGCGTTGTGATTGATGGCCATGTGCCACTTGCCGCTGTGGCCGGTGACATAGCCACTCTGCTGGAGCACCCTGGCCAATGTCACTTCATGCTCAGGCATGCGCCCGCTGTACCAGGGCGGCATCATACGAAACGTCTTGCGGTTGTACGGCGCAGGCGGCGCACCGCCCACCACGTGGGTCTTCTGCGCACGCGCAGGATGATTGCCGCTCATGATGGCACAGCGAGTCGGTGCGCAGGTCGGCGCAGGTGCATAGGCCTGCCAGAACATGACCCCCTGCTTGGCCAAGGCATCGATGTTCGGCGTCTCCATGGGCGAGGGGTCATCGATATCGTAGCATTTCACGTCCTGCCAGCCCAGATCGTCGGTCAGGAGCAAGACCACATTCGGCTGGGTTGGGCGTCCGTTCCCGGCTGCGGCACCCGTGACAATGACCAACACGACGGCCCCTGCTTTTACAATGGCCCTTATCAGACAACTCTGTTTCACTATAGTCTTCCTGTCAAGCGATTTCCACGAGATAAATTCCACTGCATGGAGGCGTTTTTGTTTACAGCACTGGCGTAACCAGCAGGAAATGGGGCCTGTGAGAATGAACCTTACAGACCCCATTCTGGTCACCTAGACAACATCAATGCAATCCAAGCGACTCGGCAGTCAGCAACTCCACTTCAGCGATCTGCATCAGTGCCCTGTCTGCACCACCATGGCCACGCACGTGGCCCACATCTATCGAAAGCCCAACGTCCAGAACGCACCGGCCGCCGTGACCAAGGCTTTTCAAACGGGTATCTTACCGGCCAGAAAAGGGAAGAAGTAGGGCGCACGGAGGGCAAGGCAAGAAGGGCTACAATGCTGGCACCACCCAATCGGGAATGCCTCGCTCTTTCAGCTGTTTCTCGTAGCGGACTTCCTGCGGATGCTGTGGGGTATAGGGCCGGTCTTCATTGACCATCAGCGGCACGGTTTCCGCCCACCATTGGTCGTAAACCTTTCGGAGTCTTTCTACCACATCCGGATGCTGATCGATCACGTTGGTGCTCTCGTATGGATCATTGGCAATGTCATAGAGCTCCTGATTGTTCACAAGCCGCCATCGCCGGGTGCGCACAGCACATTTGTTGAATTTTGACTGGTTGGGATCCTCGCCTTTTTTCCAGCGTCCCACATGCACGAAAAGCTCGCGGTCCGGCCAATCAGCCTTTGGATCTTCCAGCAGCGGGAGCAGCGAGCGCCCATCGATCTTTTGTATACCGTCCGGAATCCTGGCACCTGCCAGATCGCAGAAGGTCTTGTAGATATCGATGTGCGCAGTCAGGGCCGAGATATCCATGCCTTCGCCAAGCACGCCTTTCCATCGCCAAAAAGCGGGGACGTGCGTGCCGCCTTCGTAGGGCGATCCTTTGCCGGTCTTAAAGCCTGCAGTAAACATCTTCACCTTTTGACCGTTCAATGTGCCCGTGGTGCCGGCCTGGCCGTTGTCTGTCATGAATATGACCAGGGCATTGTCCCACGCATGCCATTCATCGAGCTTTTGTACGAGCAGGCCGATGTTTTCATCGATGTTTTCGATCATGCCGTATCGCCCGGCCGTGTTTTTGTCGTAGCCCATATCAAGAAAACGCTTCGTGTTCTTCTCCGGGGCGAGCATGGGCCCGTGCGGCGCATTTGTGGGGATGTAGGCAAAAAACGGCGTGTTGGACTCAACCTGTTTCTTGATCCAGCCCAGTGCGGCCTGGAAAAAGACATCCGTACAAAAACCCTTTGTCTGAACGATCGTGTCGTTATGCAGGATCACATTGTCAAAATACTTCCCCTCGTTGACTTGGTTGGGCGGAAAGTCTGCACAACTACCCCTATAGGATTGGCCGATACCGCCTGCGCCGTGGATGAAGACCTCGCTGAATCCGCGGTTGTAGGGTTGATATTCATGAAGATCACCCAGATGCCACTTGCCGAAAATACCGGTTTCATAGCCAGCCGTCTGCAGCACCTGCGGCATGGTGGTGGTGGAGAGCGCCATCATTTCGCGTTCTTCAATGGTATGCGTCACGCCATTGCGGAATTCATGACGCCCGCTCATGATCGCAGAGCGCGTGGGCGCGCAGGTCGGACTCACGTGGAAATCGCGGAAACGCGTGGACTTTTCATAGAACCTGTCCAAATTGGGTGTCTTGAGCACCGTGTTTCCAAGGCACGACAAGTCCCCCATGCCCTGGTCGTCCGTCATCACCAGGATAATATTGGGACGGCTACCCTTCAACGAGGTTGGCGCAGCCATGGCTTTATGAGAGGACATTTTGCTTCCAAGCACAGCCAATGCAGCAGTACTGGCTCCAAGATTCTTGAGAAACTGGCGTCTGTTCATTTTTACTTTCCTTGTCACATGTTTATGGATCCGACAATTCCCTTATGCATTGTGCACTGTGTTCTTGTTCATGACTGCCCGAGTATACCGGTATATTACAGATTATCGTTTACAAAACAGGCGTAAAATGAATGGCCTTTAGGCTGGCTTCGGTCAGGTCGCCTTCGAGACAGGAGACACTCACCGTGTATTTGCCGGCCTTGGGAAAGTTGATCCATCCAATCGGAAACCTCTGATAATTGTGCGATGAATTCTGCTGGTTCTGAATGTGCTCGCCTCCTTCTATATCAATACCCCATACGATCCGGCCCTCTCCAGCATAGGTGAGATCCACACTGTAATAGCCCGGCTCCAGCACGTCCACCTCCCATGAGGCCTTGCCTGACTTCTCCCAGTTCCACACGCGTACCACATGCTTCCACTCGCCGAACTTTTCCATCCATTTCTTGGATTCCTGCTTGGCTCCGGTCACCTGGGCAAACTGCGCGAGGATCGTGGTTTCCAGCGAAGGATCAATGCCCCAATAGGGATCAACTTCGGGCTTTGCCTCGAGTTCGACCTGAACTACGGGAACCATTTTCTCAGCCATACGTGCAGGCAACTGTATCTGGGTCCAGCCGTCCCGGGTTTGAACCTTGAGGTCGGCCTGCTTTCCCCTCCTGCTCAACAGGCTCGCGCACTTGACCTTGGTCTTGAGCCCTGGCAGATACAGTCCGCCCCCAGTCGGTATATCAAAGACACACAGGAACAAGGTGGTATCCTTGACCGTGACATCACCCCAGGGTAAGGCATGCTGCCAGGGTGACGCATCTGTCCCGTAGACGACCTGTGGATAGCGTTTGACCCACTCGCCGGCCTTGCGCAATGTGAGCGCCGCCAGTTCCGGTACAGTGCCGTCACCGCGCGGCCCGATATTGAGCATGTAGGTGCCCCCGCGTCCCACGCAGGCCACCAGTCGATGCAGGATCTCCTTGGGCGTCTTCCAGTAGTTGTCGTACCAGGCATAGGCCCAGGAGTCATTCGTTGTGTCTACAGTCTCCCAGATACCCTCCACGTTTTCGTTGGGCACTTCCATGTCACCCAGTGTCACATAATCGCCCAGTCCATACCCGGCCCGGCCGGACACCAGAGCCTTGGGTTGGTTCTTGCGAACGATTTGCACGAGTTCTTCCACATATTCCCTGGGAATGCGCCCCGGCGTGTCGAACCAGACAATGGCAATCGGACCATACTGGGTCGTGATTTCCTCGACCTGTTCACGGCACTTGTTCTCATAGTAGTACTTGAAATCAACATTCTTGCCGTCTGCAGTCTGCTTGGGGCCATTGCCCCCGCCAGGAAATGTCCAGTCCTGGTTGTGAGAATAGTAAAATCCCAAACCGAGCCCATATTTTTCGCAGGCCTTGGACAATTCCTTCATGGGGTCGCGGGCAAAGGGTGTGGCATCCACAATATTGAACTTGCTCACTTTGGAATGGTACATGGCAAATCCGTCGTGGTGCTTGGACGTAATGACAATGTACTTCATGCCCGCATCCTTGGCCAGTTTTGCGATCTCATCAGCATCAAACTTGACAGGATTGAACTGGGCTGCCAGGGCCTTATATTCATCCACAGGAATGTTGGCCATGTTTTTATTCATGATCCATTCACCGATACCGTAATAGCTCTTGCCCTTGTATAGGTTGCCTATGTGGCTGTAAAGGCCCCAGTGGATGAACATGGCGTAATTACCCTGTTCAAATAGCTGACCGCGTTCGGCATCGGCTGCTTTTAGCTTCAAAACCTGCTGGCCCCACATGGCATCCATGTCCTCGGCGAGTAATCCACCCTGCACAGCCATAGCACACAACATTCCAGCAATTATCAGTCTCTTCATAATCATTCCTTCTTACAATCAACGTACGGCATAAAATGTGACATCTGAATCAACCCAGGAGAGGAACCCCATAAAAAGGCTCCTCTCCCAGATTATACTTAGCACTCAACTATTTACCCATCTCGGATTCCAGGATATCCAAGTCCAGTTGATCCACCGTGCCATCCAGATTGATGTCATACGGAGAATAGATGCCGGAGCCATGGATCTTGAAGGTAAGCTGATCGATCTCTGCAATCGTGCCATTGACGCCCTGGATGGTGAAGGCACCGCCGTCACCGCCATTGAAAGCCGCGTAAGTCACGGCCGTGCCATTTTGGGTCAGGGTGCCGTCGGTCGCAGTCCAGTCATAGGTGTCCGTGTCATAGTCATAGTTCATCGTAATATCGACCATGGCGTCCGCTGCGAATCCCGTGGCCACCGCAGCCTCGAAAGGCGGGACATGCGGCGGACTTCCGTTCCACAACTGAAGCGTCTGCGTATTGGTGGCCGTGTCCAGGCTGAGCGACAGACCCACGTAGGCCTGTGAACTCGGCGAGGCGCTGGTGCCCATGGTGACCCAGAGATTCAAGGGCGTGGCACTCATGGCCCTGGCCACAAAATGGAGGTCCGTATCCCACAAACCCACGGTGTCCACCTGCTCATCCAGGAGCAGTGCCCCCTGCACACTCAGTATACCGGGATCTGCAATCATCATGTAGTTGCTGTTGGCTGCATTTCGAATCTTGAGATCATACAGGTCTGACCCCACCGGATCGGTACTCATGTCAAAGTCCCACTCTGTACCCGTCGGTGTCTGGTATCCCCACTCAGACATGAGCAGGTCACGGTCCAGGTCGTCCACCACACAGTCCCCGTTGAAATTCGCACGGAACACGTTGGCACAGGCGGTGACCGTGGTCTTGCCCGCATTGATGAGATCGTAGTTCACACTGACCGACCCTTCGCCGTCATACGCGGTGATCAGTCCGCTGGCAACGTAGTTGGCGATCTTGGAGGTCTTGTCACCGTCCAGGATGAGCGTACCCTCCTTGATGTCCAGCACGCAGACCACATTTGCATTACCATTGAGCGTCAGATCTCCGGCACGCGTCACGCCGCCCCACAGCTTGAAGAC
>JAIPFM010000006.1 GCA_021736645.1 Phycisphaerae bacterium
CCCCTGCCAAATCGGTTCCACCATAAAGGTCTGTCAGACCCCGAAAGACCTGCCACTCAATGACGCGTCTATTCCATGACAATCACGATGTCCGAGCCGTTCGCGCTGATTGCTTCAGCAGTAAAGCGGGCCCCGGCACCCTCACTGATCTGATCGTAATCCTTGAAAGCCCAAATCTCCCCCTCAGCATGGGCATTCACATAAAAGCAAGAGCGTCCCTCAGGATCTGTGGACGGCTGACCCATGCCATAGGATGGTTTGTCGTACCTGACACTGATGCGCATGCCTTCCACCGGGTGGCCCTGGCCGTCAATCACCCGGACAGAAACCTCAACGGCCGGCTCGGGTCTCAAGCGGCCCAGATCGAGGACCTGACCTGGGGCCAGCAGGTACTCTCCGGGCAGGTCCACAGAGGACCAGGGCCCGCGCAGGGCCCGGATCTGCAGATCAAAGGGCACGGAGGCGGCCACCAGCACGGTCTGTTTGCCCCCGGAACGCACATCGGCAGGGTAACGCAGAGACAGATTATCGTGTGCCTGCCACCAGTGGGGCGCCCTGTCCTGAATCACGTCCAGCTCGGCGTAGAATGTCTGACGCTGCTCAGGCCCGTCGATGTCCAGAACGAGTCGGGCCGCAGGCACCAGATGGATGTCTTCGAATGCATACGCCCTCTGGTCATCCATCTTCGTGTCCTGGGTACGAAATCTGTGCGGCACACGGGCCCGGCCCAGGGCCATCATGAAGTACGTGGAGGCCGGCGGCACGGTCAGGGTGAACCGGCCCTGTTCGTCGGTCCGCGCCGCTGTAAAATCGGCGAACAGCCGCTCGATGAGGGCCCTGCCCGGATGCCCCGGGTCGGAGATCATCCATTGATCCAGGAGGTTCCAGTCTTTGTCTGTAAACTCACTGACAGCCCCGTCATTCCTGCGTGCCTCATAATTCACGATCAACACCCTGGATATCGGCTTGCCTGTCACCACATCCAGCACACGACCCCGCAACACGCGCGACTGCTTCTTTCGAAACACGATTGTCTGAGGGCTGTCTTCGGTGATGACCACCGGGTCGAACGAATCCCCTGCACTCAAGGTCCCAGGCGGTAAAAAGACGCCCTCCTTTACCTGGTCTTCGGAATAGAACAGACGGCCGCCCTCAGGCGTTCGAAGTTCCAGACGCAGAGGACGTATCGTCCGAGCATCCATGACCTTCCCCTCTGCGTCCTCAAACCGAAACCGGTGCTTCGTCCTGGCAGGGATCATCTGAATGGTGATCTCTTGACCATTGGGGTGCCATCCCACATGGGGCAGCAGGGCCCGGCCTTCAGGCGGTCTCACTTCCAGTTGATATTCGGCCACCGGCGGCATCTCGGGAATGTTCTGGCCGGAAGGCAGAAAACGAAAACGCCCCTGCGCATCGGCGGGGATGCTGGCATACTGTCCGCCAGGGGTGGGACGAGTGTCGGTCTCTCTCTTCAGGGCGGTGATTCTGATCCGGGCGCCGTCCAGGGGCATGCCATTGGCATCGACAACCTGCCCGAACATCATGCGCCGGTGCGCCAGACTGTTGAGACGGTACAGGCGCAGGCCTCTTATGTCACGGAAATCCAGGGCCCTCGTGGTTTCTTCGAAGTCGGGGTGTGACACCTTCAACGCATGGCAGAAGTAATCGCCCTTCACTGTCGAGACGGGAATGCGGCCCCGGGTATCGGTGACATGGCCGCCGAGCCAGAGGACTGAGCCCGTGTCCCGGTGTTGACACCGAATTGCGATCTGTGCGCCGGCCACAGGGCTGCCGTCGGCATCTGCAAACACAGCGTCCTCTCTGTTCGCGCTTCGCGTATCCAATCGGTCCTCTGTGAATGCGCCGTCCCACACAAAGCATGTCCCATTCAAGGTGTCACGCACAGTGCGGGACTGATCATTGGGATCGATCACATAGATGCCGGTGTCGGGCAATTCGGACAACCGGTCGATCAATGGACTCTTCTGCAGATCGTGCCCCCCCACCTGACGGCCCGCCCAGCCATGTGTCTCTGGACTGCCGCGCCACTGGTCCTGCGCCCATGGCGTCTGTGTCAGTCCCCAGACCACGTCCAGCGGCACGGCGATCATCTCATAAGACCCGTCTGCAGCAGTTCGATAGTGCCTGACACTCAGCGTTTGCCCACTGGCAGGCGGATTGAAGTCCGCGGCATTCAGGGCCTCCGGGCTCAGTGCGGCCAGGGCCTTCAACTCATTCAAGGCCCTGCTCGCCGCCTCCTGGACCCGGCTGTCCGGGTCGTCAAGGAGTCTGGTCAACTCTGCACGCGCATGGGCCGTGGCATGGGCACTGTACAGTGTCACGGCCTTCAACCTCGTGGCCGCACTGGCGCTGGCCGCATAGAAATCAGCGGCCACAGTGCCGGGGCGTTGCTCCAGGAGCCACCTCAAGGCGTAGTCGCTCAAATGATCTCGTCTCTCCAGATAGTGATTTGCCTGCCCCTGAGGCCCTGAGCGTTCCAGCATGGCGTTGGCATACTCCACCACCTTCTCGGCGGCCTTGACATCGGGCAAGTGACGGGACAGATCAAGGACCTGTCCCGGGTTGGACGAAATCTCCTTGATCACGGCCTTCAGGACGGATTGTCGCTTGACCGGGGGCAAGACAGTCAGTTTGGCCAACCTGCCGCAGAGGGCATCGCCGCGGTCTTCAATATGCCTCCAACATTGGGCATACAGTTCCGGAGCACACAGCGGCTCGGTCCTCAGGATCTGGTCCCACAGCCACAACTGCGGATTGTCACCGGAGGAGGTGCCGTTGTCCAGTGTTTCTGCCAGGCGCAAGAACACCCGGCTGCTGATGACGTCTTCGCCCTCCATGCGCTCCAGATCCGTAAACGTCAAGAAGTAGAAGGTCCATATGCCCGGTTTCTCTGCGAACAGTCTTTGGGTCATGTCCAAAATGGACTCTGCATACTGGGCACGAAACTGGCGACCGGCTTCCCCTCTCAAATGGGCCAGGAGATACAACCAGGGATCACCCTTTTCTTCCCCGGAAAACCAGCCACGTGCCTGGGGAGTCTGAGGATATCCCTGCTGACTCCTCTTCCACGCACGAAACAGGCATGCCTTGAGATCCGGATGGTCAAGCAACAGGGCAATGCGAAGGGCAGGCACGTAGGCTGTCCCGTGGTACCTGGCCATGATTGCCGGGACCACCGCGGCTTCAACGGGATTGACCGACGTCTGCTGGGCATCCAGGTGGCGATCCAGACAAAACAGCGTGTCCAGTTTGAGGTACGCACGCTGCCTGAGGTCATCATCAGGGTAGGAAATCCCAGCGAACAGACGGGTGGGCCAGTAGGTGTCAGCATACCAGTCGAAGCCACCGGACAACAGAGAGGGCAGGATCCATTGGGCCACCTGTTGCGCATCGAGATACGGCACCAGACGCCGCACGGCCCAGACAATGAACCCCACCTGTCGATTTCGTTCGTATCGAGCCCCCCCCTCGATCATCTGCTTTAGAATCTCGAATGCCTGGTCGGACTCCATGGCCGATGACCACCCATACTTCCATGTGAGCCACTGCTCCATCAACACAGCCATCCCCGGTTCAGACACCGGCCATTGAGCCGCATCCAGATAGAACACACGCCCCTGCCCCAGTGCATCGAAATGCGCCGTTTCGAACAGGATGTCCTGAGCCTCCGGGCCCAGTCGGTCCAAGGCCTCCATCCACGCATCATCCACCGCATAGTCCATGGCCCTGGCCTTGTTCAGCAACTGTCTGATATAACTGTCGCGCCCTGGAAATTCGAGGTCAAACCTGAATGCCGTCTCATGTCTGCCGCCGCCGTGGCTTTCCCCCTGGCTTGCATGGCGGCAGTACCCGTCAAACGGCCCCCGGGTAAATCGAACATAATAGCCGGTCCATGATTTCTGCAATGCTTGCCATCGCGTCACGGTTGAACTTCCGGCCCCAGGTGAAGCATAGTCGTACCGCGTGGAATAGACGTAAGAGTGCTCATTGGGCTCGTGCGTCCAGGGGTGGACTGTCGCCTTGAATTCAGAGGCCGAGAGTGTCACAGGCGCCGGCCCCAGGCACACATCGTTGACCCAGACGTCCACGCCGGACAGGCCGTTGTTCACGGAAAAGCTCACGAAGGTCCCCGCTGTTTTACCAGCCAGGTCCTGCGTATTGGGCCCCCCTGCCCCGCGCACCCAGAACAGTCCCGCGCACAGCGTGAGTGCCACCCAGCCCCATGTCACGGACCCCTTTGATGGTTTTAGAAGACCATGCAGGGCCAATCCGCAGAACATCAGTATCAGGGCCATGAGCCCCCCGGTGAACACCGGCCAAACCTTGAAGTAATGCTCGCCATACCCGGCCCACAGACCCAGTGACACCACAGCCGTCAGGCATACGAACAACATCGCATCACTGACGCGGGCCATGCAGGTCTTTCTTTCAGCAGCAGGATCTGAATTCCACTTTTCCATTTCACTTGGCCCTCAATGTTTCAGGAGAGAGGTTTGCCAGGTCCTCCAGATTTTGTTCAACCGCCCTCGCCGCAGTGTTCACCTCAGGGTCAGTGTCCAGGAGGAGTTGATCCAAGAGGATCTTATGGGCTGGTGAGGGATGCGCCTCAACGGCATACAGGGCCAGTCGTCTCAGGTCTGGACGATCAGAGTGTGCCAGCATGGGAACCACTGGATGATCTTCACTCGATTGGCTGAGCCAGTTTACTGGAGACTGCGAGGACTTCCTTATTGACATATTGTCAAAGAGCTTCTGCGTTTTTTCCTGGTCAGTGACCATGATCTCATCTAGCGCTGACAACAGTTGATGTTTGTCTTCAGCTTCAGAACTTCCTGTCCTGCCTTCCAAATGACTGACGTCTTGCATGACTGCGTTTTTCAACGCGTCACAGACCACCTGCCTCCTGGCCAGTGGCAGCAGGGAGAGCTTTTTGAGACCCATCTCGAGATCATGTTGGCGCGTCGCCCCCAGAAACACATCAACGTACATCTGAGGCTCAGCAAGGGGCTCCATCTTGATGAGGTAGTCGAACAGGACCTCGGCCTGCTTAAATGGTGGTATGCGCTCAGTCAACACGCTATTGAGAAAGCGAGGCCAGTACTGGAGAGCCAGAGAGTCAGTGCCCCGGTCAAGGTTTACGAACAGAAAGTCCAATTCTTTGAAACGGACGATTGGGTCGACTTGATCGGCCATCTGAAACAATTGCCCTCTGTGCCTCTGCCTGAATCGTTCACCGGCCTCACTCTCAAGTTGGGCGCACAGGCTGAGCCACGTCTGGAAATTCGCATCCAACCTTGGCCTCTCGTCCGGGCTCGTCAATTGCTTGAGATCGCTTTCCCAGTCCTGACGAAGTAAATAACGCTCCACTGCAGATCCTCCCATGGCACTGAAAAATGGATACCACGGTAGGTTGGGATAATATTTGCCAATCATTTCAGGCACGATATGATTCTGAAACGCATCATTGACCTTTGAGTCCCCCTGTTCAAACAAACACCATAAGGCGTGGGCCACAGCGTAGCCGCTGACGGGTGGTTGATCGACGCGTTGGCCAATATAGCGATTCGACCGCCCCAGGCTGCTGACAAATCGGGCGCCCTCATAGGTGACGCCAAACTGAGTTTTGCCGCGTGCTTGCCACTCCATCTTGCCGCCCAGGCTGTTCGTTCTTCTTACCAGGCCAATGGCCTGCCTTGTCAGCTGTGCCACAGGGAGCTCTGGTGCGAGCAACGCCACGGCCCGGCCTTCCAGCCCTTCCGTGGAATAGGCCTTTGCCTTGGTGACAGCGTGACAGATCCTCTCAAAGGCCTGCCAGGCCGTGGCCTCATCATGAACCTGGTCCAGGCCAAACTCGCGAGAGGCCATCTGGTCCAGGAGACTGTTCATACCCGGTTCTTCAGGGACCGCCTTGAGTAAAGCAATAACGCCATCACGTCCATAGGTCTCCATGGCCTCGAACCACGCCTGGGGCACCTGGTAGTCATTGACTCTCGCAAGATCTAGCAATTGCGCAAGCCGTTGTTCATACGCCGGGCAGACAAATTCAAGGCCCTGATGCTTGTGGCGATTTCCACCGCCTCCGGAGCCTCCGCGAACCGCATAACACCACTGCCCCTGATACTTGACTTGGGCATAATACTCTGTCTTTTCTGAATCAAACAGGGAATCAAAAATGGGATAGAACAATGACTCTCCCCTGGGGTGAAACCTGCCGGACAGCAGATATTCTCTGAGTGACTCGGGGATCTCCGAACGGTCCAGCGGCGCAGGCGGCTCACGCCACACAGGCACCTTGTCCACAAATTCGGCCCGGAGGATGGCCAGGGGCAGCGTGCCCAGGCAGACCCCATTCACATAGAACTCAGCCCCCTGAAGATCACAGTTCACCAGGTCAAAGTGAAGCAAGGTGCCAGGTGTTGTCACGACCTTGGACACGAAGTACCTGGCCAATGCCCCTCCGTGGCTGAGCAACACGGTATGCACGATCAACAGGCACAGGCACAAGCGCATCACCGTTTCAGCCACGCGCGCAGTGGACACGCCTTTGCTTCTGCCAAGCTCTGAATTCTGTTTTGCCATGTCAGTCCGCCTTCAATGTGTCAAGGGAAGTACTTCCCAGGTCATCCAGGTTCTTCCTTACAGCCGCAGCCGCACCGCGCACTTGAAGCTCAGTGTCCCCAAGCAGTGACTCCAGCAGTGCCCTGTGTGCTGATGAGGGATGCGCCTCGATGGCGTACAGGGCCCATCGTCTCAGATCGGCCTGATCAGACCTTGCCAGGATCGGGACAATGGCGTGATCCTGATCCATGTGCTGAAGCCACTTGTCTGTATAGTGGCGAGATGTCTCAGTCGCCAGTGTCTGATAGAGCTGCTCGGCCTTGTCTTGCTCCGAGGCCAGTGCCGTCTTGAGTGCCGCGAGCATTCTTGTCCGGTGCTCTTCAATGGATTGGCTATCCAATCCCAGGTGACTGATGTCGCCTTTAACGGCCTCACGCAGGGCGTCACACACGAGGACGCGATGGGAAAAAGGCAGAGAAGAGAGCTTTTCAAAGTTTTCCGGTGTATAGTAATCCCATTCATCGATCGCCTTGAAGACCTCCACATACATGCCGGGTTCAGACACTGAACCCATTTTAAGAAGGTATTCGAAGGTATCTTCCAGGGTCCTCGAACCCTTTTTGTAATAGTCCGAAGTCTTGCGTAAGATTCGAGGCCAATACTGAAAGGCCGGCGAGTCCGTGCCCTGATCCAGGTCTATAAACAGACAATCTATGTTCTCCGGAGCATAGCCGCGGTACAAGGCATCTGCCATGTCGAAGATTTGTTCACGATGTGCCTGTCTGAATGCCCTGCCGGCCGGAGTATCCAGGCAGATCAGCATGTAGAACCAGCCATTCACATGCTCCCCATGAAGACTCACAGTCTGTCTCCCGGGGGATCGCTCCACATCGGCCTGCCAGTCCTGGCGAAGGAGAAAACGATCCAGTACAGGACCTCCCACTGAACACAAAAAATGGTATATGGGTAAACCTCTATGCAATTGTGCAATGAATAGACGCATGAGTCGGTCCTGGAGCGCATGCCTTGCAGTTTCACTGCCCTGTTCAAACTGAACCCACAGGGCGTGGGCCACGGCATACCCGGGAATCGGCAGTTGCCCTCCCCGGCCGCCGCTGGCATAGGACATGCCAGGCCCTGTGATCACGTAGCGGCCTGTATCGCGGCTGACGCCAAAGTGCGATTTACCCTGCACACGCCATTGCGACCAGCTCAGACCGTGCGTGTGTCGCAGCAAGGCCTCGGCCCTGGCTGTCAGCTTGTCAATGGAAAGCTTCGGCGCAAGCCAGGCCACGGCCCGGCCTTCCAGCCCCTGGGTGGAATAGGCCTGCGCTTCGGTGACATGTCGGCATAGGGCCTCGAAGGCCTGCCAGGCCGAGTCTTCGTCGTGCACTCGATCCAATTTGAATTTCACAGAGGCCCACTGATCGAGAAGTCTCCCCATGCCTGGCTCTTTGGACTCTCGTTCAAGCAGTGTCACGATGCCTTGACGGCCGTAGGTCTCGATGGCATCAAACCACGCATCAGGCACGCCATAGTCCCTAAGTCTGGCCCAATCCAGAAGACGCTCCAAACGCTGCTCATGGCCCGGACTCAGAAAATTCAGTGTGTACTGCATGTGATGGACATAGCGTCCACCGCCACCGCCACTGCCTCCGCTGCCTGTGGCATAGCACCATTTGTCTTGATGCTTGACCTGCGCATAGTACTCAGTCTCTCCGCCATTGGGCAATTTGAAACGGATTCTCTGATACAGTGAATACACACGCAAAGAACTGCTGTCTGGACTCTTGTATTCGACCAGGCTGTCCGGAATACTCGATCGATCCAATCGAGCGGGCTCTTCATACCACACAGGAACCCTGTCGATCAGATCAGCCTGGTCGATTATCAAGGGCAGCGTGCCAAGATGAACACCATTCACGTAGAATTCCGCACCTTGAAGATCGCATGTGGCCAGGTCAAAATGCAGCAGGGTCAGGGGAGTTCGAGCCTCTTCGGGCACAAAACGCTCCAGCCATTCCCTGGGGCCATTGAGCATGGACGCATAGGCTATCAACACGGCTGCACACATCACCACGCCCAGAGACGAGGACCAGCGTGCTGCAATCAGACACGCGCACAGCACACCCAGCAGACTCAGGACTGACACAATCACATTCACCCTGGCAAAGGCCGGATGCAATTGGTCCAGCAGAAACAGACGGCCTCCCGTGGATGTATTGGTGGCCGTAAAAGTCCAGATCACGAGACTCCCGCACAGAAGTATGACCGCTTCTGCCCAACGCGATTGGGGCCTCGATTTCTCTTCGCCTTTGGGGTCATCATGAAAACGCAGTGTACCTGTCAAACGGAGGATCACCCAGGCGACAAGCAGAACCAAAACCGCCATCGCCACGAGTGATCGAATGTTGAATCCGGCAGAAGCTGACGCGATCATGGCTGCACCTCCATGGTTCTGTGCAGGATGCGGCCTGCCCACAGCGCCGTGACAGTCATGATGCCAAATAAGAGGTATGTCACCGTCTTGAACCAATCAGCATGCCATCTGAAAGACACCAGCGTCCCGGCCACCACCACCAGCCCCACGGCAATTAAAAGGGCCCCGTCACTGCCTTTTGTGGGCTGGGCACGTCTGATCCATACGTAGTGGAACATGGGCAGGAGCAGGCCATAGGCGCAGAGCCAGACCCACGGCAGGCCCATTTCACGCGTGGCCAGCAGTGGGTAGTACGGACTGATCAACACACGGTCCTGGATGCCGCTGCGAATCCCCAACCACAGACACAGGGCCATGGGCCCCCACACAGCCGCGACACACAGCACGGTGCTGGCCATGAGATGGGTCCAGATCTGATCCCGCGTGTAGCCCTGCGTGTACAGAAATTCGGTGGAGGCCCCACCCATGTGTCCCAGACGCGTGGCCAGCGCTATACAGTGCGCCAGGATAAACACATTGATCCAGCCATCGTAGGATTCCAGAGGTTTCGGTGAAAGGAGCAGGTAAGGCACACTGACCAACAGGGCCACAAGGGTGACGGGCAAGCAATGTTGAAACAACAGACGAACGAATGCATATTTCAATATCATGATGGCTCTCCCTTATCTATGTGTTTGTCTCAGTCATTAAAAAATACAGGCGTTCCAGACTCACAGGTTTGATGTCAGCACGATCCAATGGCACGGTCTCCAGCATCCCCGGCTCACATCGCACCCAATGGATCTGCTCGTGCGACCCTGTCTGCCGGCCCAGTATCTCCACGGACTCGGGCCAGACCACAGACGCATCATCTTGCGGAAGCTGGACCTCATGCACCTCTTCCCTGAGGTCTTCCAGCAGGCCATGCAGGACCAGTCTGCCCTGCCTGAGTATGGCCACGTCATCGGCCACACGCTCGATGTCACTGATCACGTGCGTGGTGACCACCACGGTGGCCTCATACTCATTCACATAGTCGCGCAGGTGGTCGTACAGGGCGCGTCGAGCCGATGGATCGAGCCCCTCCGCAGGCTCATCCATCAACACGAGATCCGGCCCGGCAGCCAGCGTAACACCGGCACGGACCCATTTTTTCTGTCCCTTGCTCAGGGTACCGTACCGACTGTCCTGTGTGACCTTGAGCCAGTCCCGCATACGCTCATGATCAAATCTCGGCGCCACACAGGCCTTGAGATCAATGAGCTGTTCCACGGTGAGCCATTTTGGCGGCTCAGCCGTGTCCGCCATGTACCCCACACGCGAGGCTGTCTCATGAGACATGGCACGCGTATCCTCGCCGAATATACTGCCATGACCTTCAGACGGTTCCAACAGGCCCATGAGCAGGCGCAGAAACGTGGTCTTGCCTGCACCATTGGGCCCCAGCAACGCGAGAATATTGCCGGATTCCACGTTCAGGTCTACGGCATTCAAGGCCGTGACTCGATCGAAACAACGCGTCAATCCCTGTGTTGAAATGACAGATTCGCTCATGATTTTTTCCTCATGGACTCCCACACTTCCTTTAGAATGGCCTGAACCTCTTCACCGCTGGCGCCCATGCGTGAGGCCTCAGACAGCAGCCGGCTCGCCATATCCGCAATGGCCTTGTGACGCACCTTGGCAGGCATGGCGGCCTGTGACTCTGTAATGAATACGCCCTGGCCCTGGCGCCGAACCACTAAACCGGCAGACTGTAATTCCTCATAGGCCTTCACCACGGTGCGGGGGTTGATCTTGAGGTCCCTGGCCATCTCGCGAATGCTGGGCAGCTGCTCACCGGCCTCGATGTGCCCGGAGGCCACCTTGAATTTGACCTGCTCGACAATCTGCCGGTATATAGGCTCGCCACTTTGATGGTTCAGTCGTAGATACATTGATCAGTTTTCAGTTTTTAGTGTTCAGTTTTTAGAAAAAAGCCGAGCTCCGACTGTTGAGTACTGAACACTCAAAACTCAACACTAAAAACTGACCTACACTGTATTAACTGTATTACATATACTACAACAGTTAGATAAAGGCAAAACCTTTTCTGATTATTTTTTACAATAGATTTCCACTTTCGTTTACCGCTATGGCGATCGCTTGATGGAAATCTGATATTGGAGACGGGATTTGGGATCATCCTGGGGTGCGGGGCCTTCCAGGATGGCAGTGCCGCCTGAGAGTGCATACACAAAAGGCTGTCCAGTCACTGGATCTTCCGGCACTGTCCATGGGGTGATCTGGCTCAGCGTCTCTGGCAAATCACCGTTGTGAGCGGCCGCATGGAGTCTGATGGCCTCAAGGCACTGCAGGGCCCGCACGTCCCGATCAAACCGCTTGGCAAGGAATCGACAGCGTTCATGGGCCGGTACCAGGATGTTTAGAAATGCCCTGCGGTTCAAAAAATTGACCTTGGGATCCTTGTCCAGGTTGTCCAACTCCATTTGAATGGCTTTTTCCAGACTGATCAGGGGCGTGGGCAGGCGCTTCAGAGCCGCATACAGGCTGACACCGTTGGATTGTTCTGCAAGAACAGGGATTTGTCGGCAGGTCAATGCACCGATGCCGATACCGACCATACCGTGGTTGATCGTGGGCCCCTGCCCCACATGCCGGGCCATGCCCAATCCCATGCGCAGGGCCCGAAGGCTTTCCTGGGGATGATTGTTTGCCATTTCATAGGCAGCCTTTAAACCAATGAGCCGGGCCAAAATACGGTAGGCCTTGAAATCCGAGGACTGGGAACCGATGGCCACTGCCGGCCAATTGCAGTCCGTACAGAAAATGGCCTGATCAATCAGCGTAAAAGCCTCCTGGGTGTGGTCGAGCAGCGACTTGACTCTGTCCAGGGGCAATGCCTCAGGCTTCATTCGGCCCCAGTCAGACAGCTCAGTCTCGTCCAGCCCGGCAGGCAAGGCATTGCAGGCCTTTTCATAGAGAATTAACGCATCTCCCTTCACGAGTTGATCTGCACTGGGGAGCAACTGAACAGTCGCATTGGCGTCTGTCTCCGGCAAACTCAATGCGAGTGTGATGGTCCGATCAGACATGGGTGTCGGACTCATGGATCCTGTGGGTTGGACACTGCCAGATGCGGGCGATTGAACACTTGGTTGAGAGGTCGGCTCTGTCTCAGGCCCTGATCTGCGTTTAACCTGATCCTGAACCACAAGCACCAAAATAAACAACACAATGACACAAATCAGACCTGACAGAACTCGCTTCATAGTCATATCCTCTCACATCATGATGAACTGACATAGAAACCTTGCCTATTTCGACACAGCTTTAGACACTCTAAAAAACCCTTCGTATCAGCGTGTCTTATGTGAGTATAGACGCATCAATCGCAGGATCATCATAATCTTTTGTAAAAGAATACAGACTTCATGTCGCACGTAGCACAGACGCATGAACGGTTGATGTGGTTGGTTGGGGGCATACACAAACCGGAAAGGACATCACAGAGCGTTTGCTGAGAAAAAGAAAAAAGGGTGGAGGAGGGGACTCGAACCCCCGACCCCTGGTACCACAAACCAGTGCTCTAACCAACTGAGCTACATCCACCACGAATCGACTTTTCAGTCAAAAAAGAAAGGTGCGTTGAATTTCTCCAACGCACCTTCGTATTGTACAGAATTCGGTCTGTTTGTCAATAGGACAAATTAGCCGTTTCTTACGGCCGCCTGAGCAGATGCCAGACGTGCAATAGGCACCCTGAACGGAGAGCAAGACACATAGTTCATGCCCACTCTGTGACAGAAATCGATACTGCTGGGGTCGCCGCCGTGCTCGCCGCAAATGCCGATCTTGAGATTCTTGCGAGCCTCGCGCCCGAGCTTGACTCCGATCTCCACGAGCTTGCCCACACCTGTCTGATCCAGTTGCTGGAACGGATCTGAGGCATAGATACCCTTGCGTACGTACTCGCCCAGAAACTTGCCTGCGTCGTCGCGTGAGAAGCCCATGGCCATCTGAGTCAGGTCGTTGGTTCCGAAGCTGAAGAACTGAGCCTCTTCTGCGACCTGATCCGCGGTGAGTGCGGCGCGGGGGATTTCAATCATGGTACCGACCATATACTTGATCTTGGCCTTGGAGCCCTTGAGGGTTTCATTGACCTCGTCCATGACATCATTCTTGACAAACTTGAGTTCTTCCACGGAGCCGATCAACGGTATCATGATTTCGGGCATGGGATTCTTGCCCTTCTTCTTGACGTTGAGGGCAGCTTCCATGATGGCCCGGGCCTGCATCTTGTAGATTGCAGGATAGGTCACTGCCAGACGACAGCCGCGGTGACCGAGCATGGGGTTGAATTCGTGGAGCTGGTCTACCTTCTTGGCCACTTCCGCAGGTTTGATGCCCAAACGCTTGGCCATTTCTGCTTGAGAGGCCTTGTCCTGAGGCAGGAATTCATGCAGCGGCGGGTCCAGGAGACGTACCGTCACAGGCAGACCTGACATGGCCGTGAAGATCCCTTCGAAGTCCTTGCGCTGGTAAGGCAGAAGTTTCTTCAATGCGCCTTCGAATTCTTTCTTGGCAACCGCATATTCTTTTGCAACGGCCTTCTTTTCAGCAGCCACATCGGTTTCATCCAGCTTCTGGAGCATGATTGAGTAATCATCAGCGGCCAGAATCATCTGACGCACAGCCCAGATGCGCTCGCCTTCAAAGAACATGTGTTCCGTTCGGCACAGACCGATCCCTTCGGCACCGAAGGCCCTGGCACGTGTGGCATCATCCGGTGTATCCGCATTCGTGCGCACACCCAATTTGCGAACCTGATCACATATCTTCAGGAACTTTTCAAAGTCACCACTAAGCGTCGGTTCGACTGTGCCCAACTGGCCCGTCATGACTTCACCACTGGTGCCATCCAGGCTGATCCAGTCACCTTCTTTGACGGTGACCTTGCCAACCGTGAACTTCTTGGTGGTGTAGTTGATGTCCAGAGCAGCGACACCGGCCACACAGCACTTGCCCATACCGCGGGCCACCACAGCAGCGTGGCTTGTCATACCGCCAAATGCCGTCAAGATACCCACAGCCGCGTCCATACCCCCAATATCTTCAGGGCTGGTCTCTTTTCTGACCAGGATCACGGTCTTGCCATCCTTCTTCCAGGCTTCAGCAGAGTCCGCAGTGAATACCACCTGACCGACTGCAGCACCGGGTGACGCAGGCAACCCCTTGGCAATGACGTCACGCTTGGCCTTGGGATCAAAGCTGGGGTGCAGCAGACGATCCAGTTGTTCCGGCTGAACACGCATGACCGCTTCTTTCTTGGGGATCAGACGCTCATTCACCATATCCACGGCAATCTTCACAGCCGCCTCTGCGGTTCTCTTACCGCCACGGGTCTGAAGGATGTACAGCTTGCTTTCCTGGATCGTGAATTCCATGTCCTGCATGTCTTTGTAGTGCTTTTCAAGGCGTGTCATGAGCTTGGTCAGCTCTTTGTAGCACTTGGGCATGACCTTTTCGAGCTTGCCCATGGGCAGAGGCGTACGAATACCAGCCACCACATCTTCACCCTGGGCGTTCATGAGGAACTCACCGTAGAATTCCTTCTTGCCGTTGCTCGGGTTACGCGTGAAGCACACACCTGTGCCGCAATCGTCGCCCATGTTGCCAAAGACCATGGCCTGAACATTGACGGCCGTGCCCAGGAGACCCGTGATATTGTTCAATTCACGATATCGCTTGGCACGAGCACCGTCCCAGGAACCCAGCACAGCATTGATCGCGTAGGTCATTTGCTCCATGGGATCCTGCGGGAACGTCTTGCCCACATGCTTTTCGTAACAGGCCTTATACTTCTCCACAACCTCTTTCAGTTGATCGCCTGTGAGATCACTGTCAACCTCGACACCGGCCTTTTTCTTGGCAGCGTCAATGATCTCTTCAAAATACTCGTGATGACAGCCCATGACCACGTCGCCGAACATGTCGACAAAGCGGCGATAGATATCATAGGCAAATCGGGCATTGCCGGTCTTGGCAATGATGCCTTCCACCACCGTGTCATTGAGGCCCAGGTTCAGCACGGTATCCATCATACCTGGCATGGAGACCGCCGCACCGCTTCTGACGCTCACCAGCAGGGGCTTGTTGGGATCGCCGAACTTGGCATCCATTGCTTTTTCCAACAGGGCCACATTCTTGGCCACTTCCGTGTCCAGACCTTGAGGCCACTTGCCGCCGGAACTGGCATACTCGCCACATACCTTGGTGGCAATTGTAAAGCCCGCGGGCACAGGGATTCCAAGGCTGGTCATTTCGGCCAGATTGGCACCCTTTCCGCCGAGAAGCCCCTTCATGGTTGCATTGCCCTCGGCCTTGCCGTTACCGAAAAAATACACGCGTTTTTCAGCCATCCTAAAAGTCTCCTTTTACCTGAAATTTTAAAACATGCTTGTTTTAGGAACTGTTTGAATACTCACCCGACGCTCAGCTTGGAACACTGAGCGCCCATTCCATATATAAAGAGGATGAATATATTCCACAGTCTTGGGGATGTCAACGATTAAACCGCCTTGAACCAGGGAATTAACACATTTTATGGGAGATCCAAGGGATTTTTATGCAAATCTTTTTTAAGACCCAATAGGTCTAGTTAAGTCTGTCAGAACCGATCAGGGATCCACCCGAACCTTCGATTTATTGTCCGCCAGCAAACCGTAGACCTCTTCCACCTCATTGTTGCGGAGACGAATGCAGCCGCTTGACGTATTCAGCCCGATTTCCTGAGGTTTGTTTGTGCCGTGAATGGCAAAGCCGCTCCTGCCAACAGTCTCCCCGGACAGGCCCTTCAACTTAATGAAGTAAGGACCAATCGGATATTCAGGATCATCCGGTTGATACACCGACCCCGTATCCGGATCTGTATAGGCCGGTCGAATCAACCGCTCCTCCACCAGCCATGTCCCTGTCGGAGTTTCCCGACCAGGCCGTCCCAGACCCACCACATAGGTCTTGACATAGGTATTCTTGAGATACAAATCCAGGGTATAGCCTGAACGGCTAACCACGGCATTGAAGGGTCCATTGACCACCTTGATTCGAACCCCAGCCTGAAGACTCGACGCTCTCCTGATATTGTTTATTTTCATCAACAGTTGGTAGGGTACATCATTGTTGCGCCCGATGCGTTCAAGGTTGTCCCCGGATTGGACCAGGTAGGTGTCACACAGGGGATCGTCCGCGTACACGGTACTGCCGAATAACCAGATGCCAGCCAACCGGGTCAGTTCATCCTTGATAAGCATACGCTGACTAAGACTCATAGACATGGTACGCAGGGCCTCATTCAAGGTATCACGTACCTGAATCATCCTGCCGGTATCGCTTTTGTACAATGCCATGGCCTGGGCAAAGAGGGATGTCACCTCCGGATTGGTGCCTGCATTCATATCCTGGCGTTGGGCGGCAGTCGACTGTGTCGGCGCGGTGTTGGGCTCTTGGATCGTGGTGGGTGCCACGGGTTGCGAATCAGGCAAATTCATCACGGACCGCGCATCTGCATCCGTATCGTTCTGACCTGACATCATGTTGTTGACCACGTCATTGATGTCATGAACCACGGCATTGGGATCACTGACACCCTTGTCTCGCCTCAACATATACACCAAGACGGCCACCACGATCACCCCGATGACAAGCACCTGTCCCATACGATTCGGACGTTTCTTATTATAATGAGAACGCCGGTTGCTGCGACGTGGACGTGAACTGTAACGAGCCATTTGACACTCCTTTATGCCTGAGAAACCACACGGACTGACTGCTTGTCAGTCACCAAAAACTCCATTGCCTGGTCATGATCGTGAGTGGGAATACCCGTGATAATCTGCTCTTCAAAGGCAAAACCACATCGTGTCGCACTCAACTGCGGGGCACACAGAAAGCGATCATAATATCCCCCGCCTTGACCCAATCGATTGCCCTGAAGATCAAATCCCAAACCTGGGGCCACCACAAGGTCGATCTCTTCCATGGGCACAATGGCTTGGGACACGGGATGACGCAGCCCAAAAGAATTCACAGAAAACTCTTCTTGAAAGCTCTTGATGCCAACACATTCCATGGTTCTATTGTGAGCCGAGGAGATCCGCGGTACGGCCACGGTCTTGCCCTGAGCCCAGGCCTGTTCAATGGCTTTGGCTGTATCAATTTCATACTCCAGAGACAGGAAAATCATGATGGTGGAAGCTTCCTGAAACAGGGAAAAAGACACCAGATTCAGGCACGCACGCTGGCTTTTCTGCGCACGCGCTTCAGGAGACATATTCATCAAGTCATTGCGCAGCCTTTTTCGCAATTGAGCTTTATCCATCAAGCAGATCCTTTAGTCACAGTCCCTGTTATTGGGTCGATTCAGTCTTTTGTATCAAGGTTTTCAGTGTTTGTAAATAATGGCTGATGTTTTTTTCATGCCCTCGGGGCACTGGCCTATAATAGGTCTTGTCCGAACCGGGCAGATACTCCTGACACACGTACCCCGGCTCATAGTGATGAGGATACAGGTATTGCGCACCAATGCCCTGCTTCTTGGCCCCAGCATAGTGACTGTCTTTGAGGTGCCTGGGCACCGCCTTGATCGGTTCGTTTCTAACGTCCTCGCGTGCCGCGCTGATTGCCAGGGTGCTGGCATTGGACTTGGGTGCACAGGCCACGTAGATCGCTGCCTGGGCCAGGGGCAGCTGGGCCTCAGGCAATCCGACAAATTCACAGATCTGCACCGCCGAAGCAGACAGCACTGTGGCCATGGGATCTGCATTGCCTACATCCTCAGCCGCACACACGGCGATGCGTCTGGCAATGAATCGTACATCCTCCCCGCCTTCCAGCATCCTGGCCAGCCAATACACGGTCGCGTCCGGATCCGAGCCTCGCATGCTCTTTTGAAAAGCACTGGCCAGATCATAGTGCGTGTCGCCCGTGCCATCATAGCGCATGGCCTTCTGCTGAATCGATTCTCTGGCCACTGCCAGATCGATGTGAATCACTTTCTCCGGGGCATTGGCATCCATCTGAGACAACACAGCCACCTCCAGGGCACTCAGGGTCTTGCGTGCATCTCCATCCGCACCCAGAACCAGAAAATCAAGGGCCTCATCTGTGGCTTCAATGGGATACCGGCCCAGGCCTCGAATTTTATCCTGAATCGCCCTTTTCAAAAGGACTGTCAGATCTTCCGAGGAAAGACATTCAAACTGAAACACCGTACTGCGAGAAATCAGGGCACTATTCACAGAAAAATATGGATTCTCAGTGGTCGCGCCGATCAGAATGAGGATACCGGCCTCCACATCATCCAGGAGCACATCCTGCTGGGCGCGGCTGAACCGGTGTATTTCGTCGATAAACAGGACCGTTCTCCGCCTCTGCACAGCCAGACAATCCTTGGCTTTGACAATGATGTCTCGGATATCCTTGACAGAGGCAGAGGGCGCGCTCAAGGCATGGAAGGCCGCCTTGGTGTGCCCGGCTATGACCCTGGCCAAGGTGGTCTTACCGACACCCGGGGGCCCACAAAAGATCAGGCTGGTCAATCGATCCGCCTTGAGCATACGCCTCAACAGCTTGTCAGGCCCCAGAAAATGGGTCTGCCCCACAAATTCCTCCAGCGTGCGAGGACGCATGCGCACTGCCAAGGGGCTGGCAGTCTCCATATTGGCCTGCTCTATGGCTGCAAACAAGTTTTCATTCTGAGCTGTCATACCGGCATTTTAAAGGAGTCTGTTAAGTGTGTCTATTCTAATGATTTATCCATTTTTTTGTTCCGGGAAAACAGGCTTTGCTGTGCCCTGACAAGGCATTTTATCGCACTCACGCCGCAAGACTGCTCATATTGCCCATTTTTTCTTATTTACCACAAAAGTCATGCCGATAAACCCCCTACACATGAATCTTAATGCAGTCTGATGGCTGCAGGCAGCATGACACAAATGAGTCAAACTCAAAAGGAATGGTATACGAGAATGCTTGGAAAGGAACACACAATGAAACGCAGTCTGGTAACAATGGCAATCATGATGGCACTGGTCTCAACCGCGAACGCCTCAGTTGAAACAGGAGATCTGGATTTGAATTTTGGCTTCAGTTGGCAATCTGAGAATGGTGTCAATGGTGCAGGAGACCGAAATGTCACAGATATGTCATTCGGCGTTGACTACTTTGTGACCAACCGAATCTCCCTGGGAGCCGCATACGGCTATTATGACAGGGATCAGAGTTCAAATGCTTCGGCAAATACGCAAACAGAATCCAGTTGGTCGCTCCGCATCAAGTACTATATTTTGAAGCGCGAACGTCTGCTGCCGTATGTTGGTTTTGCCTACAAGTTCTACAAGGCCGAGGCCAAAACCGGGAATTTGAGCTCCAGCACTGACGACACAGGAACAAGCTTCCTGCTGGGTTTGCGTTATGCCTTGACACAAAATAATGCCGCTTATCTGGAATACCAGATGAACAGTTACGGAGACAAGTGGCCGAATAATGTGGATGGCGGCAGCCGAGTTCTCATCGGTTTGATCCACCAGCTCAATTAAAAGTCAACGAGCACCTCATATGTTGTACAATAAGAACGGCGTACACCCAGTGTACGCCGCTTTTATTAGGGTCTTACCGCGGATTCGCCAAACCTGAATCCTTAACTGGAAAAACCTCTTGGTTTCTGGCCCCGTTTTATGTAAAATAAGGCAACTATGGTTGTTTAGACAGGCAGACAGACTCCAAGAAGGCTTTTTTGAGGGCACATGATGAGAAGTATCATTTTCACCCTGGGTGTATTATCCGTATTGGCCACGTCAGTATTGAGTGCGCCTGAACCTGCTGTGATTCAGGGTGCGGGTCTATGGACCGCTGATGTAAGATTTGAGCCCCTCCGTCAAATGGTGTATCAGCCCACTGAAACAGCCAAACCAAGGCGTTTCTGGTATACAATTCTGACCATTGAGAACCATACGGGACAGGATATCGACTTCTTTTCGAAATGTGACCTCATGACAGACACATTTCAGATCCTGCCTGCAGGGAAACTGGTGCCCAAGGCCGTGTTTGAACAGATCAAAACCCGTCATCAGAGGAAATACCCTCTGCTGCAGTACCTGCCCAAGGTCAAGTCTCAGATCCTCCAGGGCGAGGACAATGCCATTGATGTGGCCATTATCTGGTCTGACATAGATCCACAATCAAAGGGCATCAAGCTGTATGTTGCAGGTTTGAGCAATGAGACTGCGGCAGTAGACGTGCCGGGTGCTGAAAACGCCAAGATTTTCTTGAGAAAGACCCTGGAACTCAGTTTCCAGCTCAGGGGAGAGTCTGTATGGCGTGCTGATTCAGATATCGTATTCAAGGGCAAACGCTGGGTCATGCGTTAGGTTACGTGACACGCAGCACCAAGCCTCTGGCCAGGGACTCCAGGGCATGTCGAGCAGGTGTTTCGGGGAGTTCCATCAGCCTTGAGAGACCCTGAGAGGTGAATTTTTCCACTTCGTTTTGCGCATACGCCAGGCTGTCAGTCTGCTCAATGGCAGCCATCAATGCCTTGCTGGGTGACTCTGAAGGCACTGTCAAATCGGCCAGCATGAGTTCCCGCTGATCCTGTGTGACCTGACTGAGCATGTAAATCACGGGCAGGGTGGCTTTCTGGCACTCCTGATCCCTACCCAATGACTTTCCTGCCAGATCATCGTCTCCCCTCAGATCCATCATGTCGTCCACAATCTGAAAGGCGATACCCACGTCCAGCCCATACCCTTTCAAGGCCTCAATCTGGTCAGGCTCAGCCAGGGATAATGCAGCCCCCACCTCACAGCACCCGGCAAAGAAAGAAGCTGTTTTGTCCTCGACCATGCTTAAATATTCCGGCGCAGACACGGACCAGTCACCTTGACGCATGGTTTGCCGCAACTCCCCCTTACATACCTGGCCTGCAGTTCGCGCAATAATTCTGGCGACTTCCGGAGGCAGTTCCGTACACATGCCAAACACCACGGTCAGGATGAAATCCCCAATGAGTACCGCTGATTCATTGCCCCACAGGGCATTGACAGTGGGCTGAGACCTGCGTACATCACTCAAATCCAGGACATCGTCATGCAGCAGCGTGGCCACATGAATCATCTCCATCATGGCGGCCGCGAGAATATGGTGATGGGTCATATTGGCACAGGCCTCGCCAGACAGAAGCACCAGGGCCGGCCGAAGCATCTTTCCCTGAACCAGTGCCAGATGATCTAGAAGCGCATCCAGATCCGGTTCTGAAGCAGCATCGCGAAGCCGATTCAGAATCAACGAGCGGACCTGTTCCAATGCGTCCGAGACCAGATCCAGCGCAGGGACTTGCGGCCTGCTGAGATCGTTTTCATTCCTCTTAGTTGCCTTGGGCATACTCAAAAAACTTCTTTCTAAGCAATTTTGTGATGGGGCCGGGTTGACCGTCCCCAATAATACGGCCATCAATATCCACAATACCAATGACTTCAGCGGCTGTTCCGGTCAGGAAAAATTCCTCGCTGGTATACAGATCAAACCGCGTTAAATTCTTTTCCTCCACAGACAGGCCCTCTTCGCGGGCCAGTTTGATGACAACATTACGGGTAATCCCTTCCAGGGACCCGGCTGATACGGGCGGGGTGTTGATCACACCCCTTCTCACCACAAACACATTGTCACCCGTGGCTTCAGCCACATACCCCTCATGATTGTACATAATGGCTTCCATGACATTGCTGTCAAGGGCTTCGATTTTGGCCAGAATATTGTTGAGATAATTCAGGCTCTTGATCTGTGGCGGCAAGGCCTGAGGATGATTCCTGACGGTCGAGGCACTGATAATCTTCATGCCTTTCTCATACAATTCCTCAGGATAGAGTTGGATTTTGCTCGCAATAATGATCACCATAGGATGGTGACACACAAAGGGATTCAATCCCAGGGTGCCCACACCACGGCTGATGACCAGGCGAATATAGCCATTCCCCACCTCATTAGCAGCCACGGTCTCTCTCATAGCCTCAATCAGCTGAGCCTTGTCCATGGGAATGGTGAGCCGAATGGCATGGGCTGACTCATATAAACGATCAATATGGGCCTCTTCTTCAAAGATTCTCTGGTGGTACACACGAATCCCTTCAAACACACCATCCCCATACAGCAGTCCATGATCAAACACCGAGATCTTGGCATCTGCCTCGTCCACCAGTGTACCATCCAGCCAAATCTTTAAACCCATAACAACTCCAGACTAGTCGCCAATAAGAACCCTCAACTCAAGTTCGGTTCAGAGAGTCCTTGTCTTATCTTACCATCCACCAATTGGATGGTTCTAGTTGCCTGATGAGCAATTCGGGCGTCGTGCGTGACCATCACGATTGTCTGACCATCCCTGTTTAACTGCTCAAAGACCTCTAAAATACTGTTTCCTGTGGCAGAGTCAAGGTTTCCTGTGGGTTCATCTGCCAAAAGTAGGACCGGATCATTGATTAATGCCCTGGCAATGGCCACACGCTGACGTTCCCCGCCGGACAATTGATACGGTTTATGGGCCAGGCGATCCTTCAATCCCATACGCCCCAGGAGGTCCTGGGCCTTGATTCTGGCTTGAGCGCGGCACGACAGCCACGCCCCCACACTGCATCCTGCCATCACAGGCACCAGCACATTTTCAAGTATATTGAGTTCGTCCAGGAGGTGATAAAACTGAAAGACAAATCCCGCATCTCGGTTCCTGAACCGATTCAAGCCGCCCATGCCCAAGCGCGTGAGGTCTTTGCCCTGGAACAGCACAGATCCCTGATCTGCCCTGTCCAAACCACCGAACAGATGCAACAACGTACTTTTCCCGCTGCCGGAGGCCCCGATGACTGCCAGGAATTCGCCAGCATTCACCTTGAGATCGACCCCCTTAAGGACCGACACCTGGGCCGCGCCCATGCGGTAGGCCTTGTGTATATTTCGAGCCTCTAAAATCACATCCGACACGGTCATCTCCGTTATAACTGACTCACCTGAAGGGTTTTTGCGGGTTGTAATCGAGCCGCCTGCCATGCAGGAATCAAGGCCCCTGTCAAACAGGACACCAGGGCAAACAGACCGATCAGGACCACCATACTCACGTCAATGTCATGGGGAATTTCGTCAATGGCAAACATGGCTCGATTGAACAGTTGGAAATGAAATTTTTCAAATAGCCAGGCTTCCACGCCATTCATCCTGCTCAAAAACAACCAGCCCCCGCCAAGCCCCAGACCTGCGCCCAGAGATCCGATCATGAGTGCAAATAGCCAATACAATCCCATAATTTGAATCGATGACACCCCCATGCTCTTGAGCGTGCCAATGTCTTTGCTCTTGTGGCTGACAATCATGTAAAAAATGACTAATACAATAAAGACCGTGGTCAAGCCCACCAGCACGAACATAAATACCAGGGCCAGCTCCTCTTTTTCCACAGGCGCGATCATGGCCCTGCAGTATCGCTTCCAATCCTGGACATGCACCGTATCCAGGAGAAAAGCCAGATTACGACCCGCACAGTCCTGTTTAAAGGCCTCAAACACGCTGGCAGTCTCTTGGGTCCCCTGGTTGATCGTCGTGGCTTCTCTAAATCGTATATGCAGGGCGCTGATACGCGGCACCGGCAAATCCATACCGCTCAGTTGCTGGGCCTCATGTAACGCCACATACACCACCTGGTCATCATTTTTTGGCAACCCGGAATGAACCGTGTCTGTCAAGGTAAAGCGTTTGGTACTCACCTCGCCCACACCACTGCGCTTCAAAACGCCCCGGGCAGTCAGGGGAAAACACGTGACATCATAGTCTCTCGGCCACAGAAAATCGCTAAACGGATACTCACCGTTCTGGTCACGCATCAAGACACAATCCACGCCAAAGGCGCACCCCGGTCGATTGGCATCGCCAACCGCATCAAATACCTGACCCACCTGGTCGGATCGGTAGTGGAGAAAACGGGCGAACTCCGTGGCCTTCGCATGGCGCACAGGATCAATGCCCATCACTTCAATGCCATTGCTGTAGCCGGTACTGGTTTCCGTAAATAAACCGTAGGTCTTCACGACTGGCGACACAGCAGCCACGTCCGGCAGCGCCTCAAGGCGGGTCATGAGTTCGTCATAATAGGCAAAGCCCACAAGCGACTCAGTACCCACCACACAATCCCCGACCAGGGCATGATTCACATCCTTCCAACCAGCCAGCAGACCGTGCATCACGGTCAGCACCACCAGCGTGACAAATACGCTCAGTGCCACTGTCAGCACTGCCAGGGACGCGATACGTCGCTTGAACATGTATTTGATGGCCAATATAAGTTGAAGCATAGTTTATAGTTTTCAGTGTTCGGTTTTCAGTGTTCAGTTAGGCATTCAATCTTCAGATGACTGTATGCAGTATCAAAAATGCGTCTTTCTAAATACTGCTTACTGAAAACTGAAAACCACAGGGCTTTTTGCGAAAGTCCTGTTATTGGTTATTCGTATCTCAGGATATCTACGGGCTGCATGCGTCCAGCCAGGATGGCCGGAATCAGGGCGCCTATGGAGGCAGCAAGAATCGCGTATCCACTGATCTGGGCTGCGGAACTCCAGTTGATCCGATTGGGAATCTGACTGAACAGGTACACACTGCTGTCCCAGAGATTCAGACCAAACGCTGCGGCAATCCACTGCTCAATGGTATTGATGTTGTGTGTAAACAGATAACCGAGACCCATGCCAAAGAGCGAGCCAATCACACCCACGAACATGCCAAAGCCCAGAAAAATGCTGACCACACCCCAGCTCGAACACCCACAGCTCTTGATCACGCCAATGTCCTTGCGTTTGAGATGCACGATCATATAGAAAATACAGAAAACCAGGAAGATCACACCCACATCCACAATGCTGAACACGGACAATAGAATCGCCATCTGCTTGTTCAGTTCCTGCATGTAATCCGCCTGGAGATCCTTGGCCGTATAGAATTGACAGTACACGGACAGTTTCTGTTCTCGAACAAAGGCGGCCCACTGCCTTTTCATGGCCTCTATGGCCGCACCCGCATCCGCCCCCTCAGCCAGGCGAATCTGCATACGTTTGACCTTGACTTCATCGGTCTGGTACAGGGCCTTGTACAAGGGGCTCAAAGGCAAATACACGGCTTCACTGTCAAACTGAGAATGTCCGGCAAATACAATATCAGACACCCTGAATTTAAGGGTTCTGCTGCGCGGAGACTGTGCGACTGCCTGACTCGTTTGCGTCTCGTGGTCCACAGTCCCGCTGGTCAGGGCCAGCTGATCACCCATGGACTCATTGGCCAGATCAAAATCATACTGGTCCGTGACCTCATTGGGCTCGGTCAGCAGGCCCACGCCCACAAAGCCGCCAATGCTGTCGGCATGGTCAGGCACGTCAAAGGATAGATTCTGATCCTGACTCCTGTGCACCAAAGACCGCTTGAGACTGGGCATGTCATTCAAGCGGGTCTCATCCAGGCCAAAGATCTGAACATAGCGTACATGCCCCTTGCCCACATGAAGCAGCCCCGGTGTCAGCATCACGGACACGGCAGCTTCCACCTCTGGCAGCGTCTCAAGTTTATGAGCCAGCACCTCATAGTGGGGAAACGCCACATCGCTCTGGAGCAGCACATCCCCGATCAGATCCTCGGCACTCTGTTCGTAGGCCTGGATAAATCCGGAGAACAGACTGGCCACGACAATCAACAGGGCCACGGACAGGGCCACAGCTGCAATGCTGAGAAGGACAAGTTTTCTCTTGCAGAGATACTTCAGCCATAGCAGCAATTTCAGCATAGCGATTCCAGGATCTAGGGTCTAGGGGTCAGGGGTCAGGAGCCAGAAGGCTCATTGTTTTCCTGGGTGTCTGCCTGGGCCTTTTTGGGCTTGAGCAGGGGGAACAGGACCACGTCTCGGATGGTGGACGCATTGGTCAGGACCATGACCAGACGGTCTATGCCAATGCCCAACCCCCCGGCCGGCGGCATGCCGTATTTCAGGGCATCCACATAATCCGTGTCCATGGTGGCCATGGTGTCTTGCTGACCGCGCAGTTGGATTCGGAAATTTTCTTCCTGAATGGCCGGGTCATTCAGCTCTGAATACGCATTGGCCAGTTCCATACTGGACACAAACAATTCAAAGCGTTCTGCAATCTCAGGATTGTCCTTTTTGCGCCGGGTCAGGGGACACAGGGCAGCCGGATAGTCACACACAAATGTGGGATTGATCAGATGCTCTTCCACAGTGGCTTCAAACACCTCGTTGATCACCACGACATCATCCATGCCGGCCTCTTCAATGCCCAGGCTTCTGGCCTTGGCGCGTACCGCAGAAAGATCGTCAATGTCACACCCAGCATGTTCCTTGAGCAAATCCGCATAGGTCACCCTGCGCCAGGGACGGCTCAAATCAATGGATTTTCCATCATACTCAATGTGGAGACCGCCGCTGTGACGTTCAGCGCACAGACACACCATCTCCTCAGTGAGATCCATCATGGAACGATAGTCGCCATAGGCCTGGTACAGCTCAATCATGGTAAACTCGGGATTGTGCCGACGGCTGAGCCCTTCGTTTCTGAAGCTGCGATTGATCTCGAATACGCGTTCCAGACCGCCGACCAGGAGTCGTTTGAGAAACAGCTCCGGCGAAATACGCAGAAACAGGTCTATGTCCAGACTGTTGTGATGCGTGATAAACGGCTTGGCAGCGGCCCCCCCGGCAATGGACTGCATCATGGGGGTTTCAACCTCCAGGAAGCTGCGTTCCAGGAGATATTCCCGAATGGTATTGATGATGCCGCAGCGTGCCTTAAAGCGTTCCATGACCTCGGGATTGGCCCACAGATCCACGTAGCGCTGGCGGTATCGCTGATCCACATCGGACAGGCCGTGGAATTTCTCAGGCGGCTGGCTCAGGCACTTGCTCAAGAAGGTCAGGCCGTTTTCTTCCCCCCAGATCGTGATCTCACCGGTACGTGTCTTGCCCAGCTGTCCCTGACAGCCGATGGTGTCTCCCAACTGCAGAAGCTTGGCCAGATCCCACTGACCGGCCATCATTTTTTTGCTCAAACCGATCTGCATCGTGCCTGTGACATCACGCAGGGTAATAAAAATCAGTTTACCAATATCTCTGAGCAGCACAATGCGCCCTGCGACCCGGGCCCTTTGTGTGTCGTCGTCATCCACATAGCGTGCCTTGACCGAGGCAGATGATTCTGCATCGTCGTAGCGAAGCCCATAGGGATCAATCCCCATGGCGGCCAGTTGGTCTCGTGTTTGTACTCGCTGCAATTCCAGTTTACTGGTGTCTTCGGGCGTGCTCAATGGATATCACCTTTCATCGCGAACTTGGTATTCGCTACCTGCGCTTCAATTTGTTTGGCCTTGATGACCAGCATCCCTGCTTCCAATTGGGCGTCCGCCTGGATGACCTCATCGGCCGAATGCTTTTTGATGGCTTCATCTTCCTTGTCGTGATTGGCCTGCACCAACACAGCATTGTCTCTTTGAATGTCGATCAGCTTGCGCAATTCATCGCTTCGGAGCGTAATCTTGACGTCCGGTGTCACGCCCCAGTCCTTACGTCCCAGTTTTTCCATATCCGAACGGCTGTTCACACGCTGCCCGGACGGCAGATGATAATACGCCATGGTGTACTTGAGCTGGGACTGGTATTCTGGATCCGTCACAATGACCTGCACGCTGCCCTTGCCATGGGTTCGCTGCCCCACCAGCACGGCCCGCTCATACTTGTCATCTGCCAGGGCACCGGATACGATTTCAGACGCACTGGCAGACATTTCATCCACCAGCACCACCATGGGGTAATCCGGGTGCGTGCCCTTGGCATGGGCCATTTTATAATCCGGCATGCCCCCACCCTCACCAGGCTGGGTGCGTACGATCAGGCCCTTTTTCACGAACATATCGACAATGGACACAGCGCTGCTGAGCAGACCGCCGGAGTTGCCCCGCAAATCCAGAACAAGACCCTTGAGGCCCTGTTTTTCCAGGTCGAGCAACACCTTCTCAAAGTCGTCCGAGGTCTCGCCGGAAAAACTCGTAATGCGTACATAGCCGATGCCACGATCAGGATCAATCATGTGCAGCCAGCTGCCGTCTTCCTGCCGGAGCCACCCGCGGACCGTGGGGACAATAATACGGTCGCGTGTAATGACCATCTCCTTGAGCTTGCCGTCTTTCGCCCTGCGCACGGCCAGCTTCACTTCCGTGCCCTTGGGACCCGTGATCTTCTTGACCGCACAGTTCAGGCTCATGTCCTTGGTGGGCAGGCCGTCCACCACTTCAATCACGTCACCGGCATCCAGACCCGCTTTGTAGGCCGGTGTATCCAGGAGCAGACTGGCCACGGTGAGCAGACCATTCTTCTTGGAAATTTCAATGCCCACACCGGTGAACTCATTGGTCATGGCCTTGGTAAAATCCTGTACCCGACGCGGCCAGATAATCGTGGTGTGCGGGTCCAGTGTGGCCAGAGAGGCTTCGGCAAACTGGGAGATCACGATGGATGCAGGCAGATCGATGGTGTCTTTGTTGTACTCCAACACCTTCTCAAAGAGTCCCAGAAAACTTCCCACTGTGATCCCGGTATTGGATCCCTTGACCAGCGACATCAAACCGTCCAGCGCCCCATTCCACTGGGCCACCTGAGTGCTGGTGGGCATGTCATATTCCAGAATGTCATTGGGGTCAATGGTCCGGTGTGTCATCACTTCGGTCAGAAGCTTGCATCGCTGCAATGCCTTGGTGGCCATGTCTGCATAGTCAATCCGGTTGTTCACATAGTAATAATTCAGCGTGCGAACCACCCGATCAAAAATCTCAGGGACAATCCCTTCAAACCGCTCCTTGGAAGTTTCACAGGGACTGTCCTCAAAGGTCGAGGCAATCACGACCTTGTCCCACAACTCCTCTGAATACTGCGTGTAGACTTCATCATTCGGATCAATGGCCTTGAGCCAGGCATAGCACTCAGTGTAGGCTTCGAGCCATTTGCCCTGGGCCTCATAGTCCACGGCCCGGTCAATGGCCTTTTGAAGGGTTTCCTTGACAAAGGGATCTGCCATCAGCGTGGTTTTCTGAGCGGGGCTGGCAAACTCACTGGCCCGCGTGATCACAGACAATCCCGTGAGCAGCAATGTGACTTCATTGGGGTCCTTCACACCACTGGGATCATTGGGATCGACCTGGTCCACCGATGCCACAGCCACAGGATCCTCCAATTCGATGGGTTCGCCTTTTTCGAGTTTCCGAAGCTTTTCCATCTGTTCTTCAAACGCCTTGTGACGCGCCGCTTCTCTCTCAAGGGTGATCGCCCCATACTCATCGGCGATCTGTTTGAGGGCCTCGACCTCGCTGCCGTACAGAGTCTCAGGTTCTACACTGGACACCAGTACCCCGGCCTGTTCAAAGTCTCCCATGTAAATGGACGCACAGGCCTGTGTCACGATATTGTCAGAAACCACGGCCTGGGCCGAAGCAGAATTGGGTTTTGACCTGGTCGTGACTGCCCAACACAAACCGGCGACGGACACAAGCAAACCTACTGCCACATATTGGATTTTTCGTTTCATGTAAACTCTACCCTTCCTGGGCGATATCACCCTGCCGACTTCTGCTTCATGCCCAAGTTCCACATTTTACCAAGCCTTTAGCACCAAGTCATGACATTACCTATTTGTAATCCAATTACGAATCCAGCCGGCCAGGGTTCATCCATGACACGGAATCGGGTCTGTCTAAGGCCGCGTCCCCTTAGATACCCAGGCCTGAATAGCGTCCCATACCGACTTCCTGAATCCCTTCAGGCCACAGACTAAACATCACAGAACTGGTATCCAGGGACTCATCCACCCTGAAAGTCAGACCATAGTTCAGTCTGTGGTACTTTCTCAGCAGAGTCATTTCGCTGAGAACGCTGGCCCCGAAATCCGTGTCGTACTGATGAGACAGCACCATGGCATACCTGGGGTCCAGCTTATACAACGCGGAAAAGGTCAGGACATGGGTGCCGACCTGACCTTGTGAATTCCGAATATCCCGGAGATAACTACTTCCAAAATAGAGGTTTAAGTCATCCCATCGCATATGAGAGATGCCCCACTGCGTTTGCCTGACCAGACCGGCGGCCATGTCATAATAACAGTCGCCCAAGATGGCCGTGCTGTCCGAGACTCTCCAGACAAACTCTGATCCCACATAATTGCGAGAGGCCCCGTAGAAATCACTGGTCCGTCGATCCCGCCCCGGCACCACGCCCGAGTAGGCCTGCCTGATGGGCACCAGCGGCCTGTTCCACATCATATGGCTCGGTCCATTCCAGAGCTCAGAGGCCTCATTGACCCATGTGGTACTGATATCCCATCTCAGCCAGTCCACAGTACGCTGCTTCTTGCCCACGCCCCGCTTGGTCTGCCATCGCTGAGTGATTCCCACATTGAGCACATCTCTCTGCTTGGCCACAGCCTCCTCTTCAAAGTAGGAAACGGCCAGGGCATACGGTTCAATCACATGACGCATCTGGTTTAAATCCCACAACCGCGACTGCACCTCAGCATAGTTGCGCCAGATCGGATCCAGAGAAAACCGAAGACCGGCCTCACCGAACCAGATCGCCTCTTTCGGCTCTGCCGTCTCTCCCTGCACCGTGGTATAAAAACCATCCTCGTCCTCGAATCCCGCATTTCCTGCAATAAACGGTACCAATTTGGAGCGGTGCAGGCGGATAGGCCGATCCAGCTCATTGCGTGTCATGGCCAGCGTATAAAACTTGGAACTGCGTGTTGTTGTCACATCCTGATCAAATTGAGACCGGAACCGCCCCACCTGGGAATCACTGTAAAAGGTAAACTTGTCATCAAATAGTGACTGACCTGTCCAGTGAAATTCTGTAGAGGGCTGCTCTTCCACCTGACTCTGAAATTCATTGATCCTGTACTTGGAAGTCAGGGCAAAGGCCATATTGTCCTGGGACCGTTTCATATGAACCAGTGTCTCCTGCTCCTTTTCCTGGTCAAACTCGCTTCGCTCGAACTGCTCCAGAAAGTTGCGGTCCGACAGATAACTGAACTCCGTGGTCACCTGCCACTGATTGGGCAGGAACTGCCTGTGCTGAAGTTGAAATCGACCCCTCTCATCATAAGGCGGATCCAGATTCCTGCGGCTGTCTATCCGCCCCAGGCGATCCAGGCCGTGATCCTTGATCAAGTAGCCCTGCATCCGGCCAAAATAATTATCTCGAAGATAGTCGATTTCCGCACCCACACCTGGACCGCGTTCTTCAAAATAGTCCACAGCCAGGGTCGCGTCCGTGTCTTTGGGCTCTTTTAATCCAAGCACACGCGATAGGTACCACTCAGTCTCTACGGAGGTCCCCAGTACCCCGCCATGACCCAAGCTGGCCCGCTTTAAAGGGATATCCGGGCGTTCCAGATTGGACCGCATACCGGGCCATCGCAGCAGAGTCATCTCGCCGGCCTTGACGCGCACATCCGTCATCTCAGCATCAAAATCATGAGCCGTGATCTTCCCGGTCTCCTCATCCACAGTCATCGTATCAGTAATCAGTATCCGGGCCACATTCAAAGAGACCTGAGGCACATGGAATTCACTGGTTGTCAGCGTCACATCCTCGGCCTTAAACACATTCTGAGCCACCATTTGGAGCTTTTGAGCACGTACGTACACAGGAATGTGACGCTCTTCATCATACGTACGCATGACCGCATTGACAGCCAGGGCAGTGCGGTTATTGACATCGTAAAACATCTCATGCGCCCGAATGGACCTGACCCCCTCTGACATGACCACATCACCGGACAGATAAATGCCCTCCACAATCCCGGACTGAATCGCCTCCTCGAAGGTGCTGATCCCCTTGTACCAGTCAGGATCAGAGCGAAATGCCTCAGACAAGAACACCACCACATTGTCCGCCTGCAACTCCACCATGTAGGTATCCACCTTCCACCACAGGCTGGTACGTCCCAGCAGAGTCAGACAGGTCTTTTTCCCGTCTGGTGGTAAGGGGCCCATCTGTATCTCAGTAGACGACTGATCCACAGGCATCACGTTAATGGGGAAATCCGACAAAGTCGTTGCGGGAGCCTCCTGCTCCAGGGCAGCTATCAGCGGCGAAAGACTGCTCACCCAGACAGCAACGCACAACACTACCACTCGTTTTGCTCTCATATTGGTCCGAAAATAAACTTCCATGTCATATAGAACGTCATTTCCGCCAGCCTTCCGAAGGCAGACACAATGCGCACAAACTAGGATTATAGCCCCCTGCCCCCATAACGCCAGTAAAAACCGCCACTTCTGAGGGGATCCCACCCCATTAATCCATGTTTTTTATGCTTTAAACGCGTACTTTTCCCAAAAAGACCTTTTTTATCAGACTCTTGAAAAACACCCCGGAAGAAACCTTGAGAAAACTCACGACATCGGGTAGAAATCTTAACAAAATCGAAACAAGCGACCAGAAACCAGAAACCAGAAACTAAAACCTAATGGCCGAATACTCAAAACTGAAGACTGAAAACTATGCCTGAATACTCAAAATTTCAAAAGAGCGTCATATCCAACTATTACAACAACCTCGACACACTCATGCTGGGCAAGCTGTCAGAGCTGGTCACTGAGCTGTTCCTCGCTGAAACCGACAAAAAACGCATACGCCTCTGGGAGCGTGCTGAAAAGGCCATGATCAACCTCAAGATTCCCCCTGCGATTATCAAACACATCATGGAAAAAGAGGACGTCCAGATCCTCGCCAAGAACCTCCAGGATTGGCAGGCCGGCAAGATCGGCAAGGCCTGAGTCAACCCTGACTGCGTTCCAAGGCCATGAGTGCCTTTGTCTCATCGGATTCAGACAGCGTCGATATGAGTTCGTGCAAGGACGGTGCGGAAACGAGGTCGTGTTTGAGCATCACAGCGACAAAGGCGATGTCTTTGTCTCGTCCGGCAATGAGTTTGCTGACGGCCAGGTCTGTGGGATGGAGACATAGACCCGTGACACCACGCGTATTCTCATTGCTTAGAGCGACGAGACGTTCACGCCACCCAGGTGCCAGCGTGGCGGTTTCCGGTCCCACGCCATGTGCGTAATAGCCAAACTGCTCGTGAAAGGGGGACAGTTCGCCAATACTGCCATCAATAAGATCTGCCTTGGTCGGATCATCAAGCGGATACGTATCTGCTTCTTGCGATACCAACAATTCATGGGGAGCCTGAGGATATGAAGCCAAGATGGCCTGACTGCCCAGAATGATCAGCGTGTCGGCCTCTGCAATTGAACCAGCCGCTCGAATGATGTGCTCAAGATCAGTACGTTTCATGGCTGTCAAAGGCCTTGTATAGATTCCAGCGTTCCTGCGGACTTAAAATGCCGCAAAAGGGACTGCTTTGACGCAAACGTCGGCTATTGTCAGAATCTTCCAGTAGTATCTGACGAATCGTTTCCCACGACTGTGTCAATATTGCGCCCCATTCCTTTGTGACGGGCTCGGCACGATGGCTGGCCCAACGTTGGCAGACACCGCGTGCTTTGTTCAGGCCGTTTCGTTCCGGGTCCTTGTCAATCTTGGCCACAATTTTTTTGGCCATCAGAAGGCTACGCTGGTCTATCTGTTCGTGTGTTTTCATATTATTTCTGCACGTTAAATATCATTGCTCCACGCATACTAATTGATTGATCATTAATTTATCAACACATTTCCCTGGCAAAACCACCCCCTGCGCTCTATATGGCCTGAACACAGTCACCAGAGACCCATCCCAAAGCAGCCAAACACATCGAAAAGATCGTATGTAAAAGGAGAACAAACTGGCGTATTGTGCCGCACCTGGGAGCCCGGCCGGTCGTATTGAGTCCCTGAACAAGAACTTTTTTAAGGAGCTTTCAATATGAAAACCATGATTTCAGCCATTCTGATCGGCGTTGTATGTATCTCAGTGTCTTTTGCTCAGGATCAACCCAAGCAAGTCGAGGTCGGAGACAACATCCCTGCTTTCAATGCCAATGACGACCAGGGCGATCTCTGGCAATCCAGCACGCATCTGGCCAAGGGCAAGTATCTTGTGGTCTATTTCTACCCGGCCGCCATGACAGGCGGCTGCACAGCTCAGGCCTGTACCTACCGCGACAATGTTGAGGACCTGAAAAAGCTGAACATCGACCTCGTGGGTGTGAGCGGTGACCCTGTCAACAACCTCAAGCTCTTCAAGCAGGCCCATGCCCTGAATTTCCCACTGGTGTCGGATGTCAACGGCTTCATTGCCAACCTGTTCGGGGTACCCTCGCGTCAGGGCGGATCCTTCAAAACCACGGTAAACAGCAAGGCGGTCACACTCATACGCCCCACCACGACATCCCGCTGGACCTTCATTCTGGACGATCAGGGCAAGGTCCTCTACAAAGACACCCAGGTCAATGCACAGCAGGATACAGCCAAGGTCCTTGCATTCATAAAAACACTTCAGTAGCCCCGCGTGTCAATGGAGTCCCGTAAAAGGTTAACAATCCTTGAAAGAAGGCCCCGCTCAAGGTATGTCAATTGATCCTTGTCAATTGATGACAACGATTTTATGATAGCGGCACTTATGAGTCGGTCAGTGTTAACGTTCCGGGAGTGTCGTGTATGCCTTTAAAGAAGAAATCTGCAAAAAAACAAATGAGAAATGCTGCGGGGAAACCACCGTTCTTCAAGAGGCCCGATTGGATCTGTGGCCTGGTGCTGTCCGTTCTTGGACTGTTTTTCCTCATTGTGACCCTCATGCCCAACAGTGTGGGGTCTGCAGGACAATGGATCAACGATCGCATCCTGATCGGATTGTTTGGCAAGGCCGCAATTCTGGCCGGCCTGTATTGCCTGGGGATCGGCACAGACCTCCTTTTTGTCAAACGCAAGATCCTGTTCGCCGCTGGCCTCACCTGTCTGATGGTTCCGGCTCTGGTGGTGGCTGATGCCATATTCACTCAAAAAGTAGATGATCCGCTCGCTCCGATCATACACGGGTCCTACCTGGGCTATCTGTTTCGTGCGCCCATACAGGGTGTCATTGGTACAGCCGGCCTGACCCTCGTGACCCTGGCGATCTTCATGTGCGGTGTGCTGCTGCTGGTTCCGGGCTACGTGCTGATCCGTTGGGGCCAGGGTCTGGTGGCCCGCTTCAAAGACAGAAAGTCGCGCCGCCAGAGTACCACGCATGACATGAGAACCGCCACAACAGAAGAAGCCGCAGAATTGCAGCCATCTCAGACCACGTCAAAGCAGGCCTCTGAGTCACCTGTCAGCGATGAACCGGACTTGCCGGCAACCGAGACACCCATGGCGCGTCTCAACCTGACATTGTACGATCGTGAATTTGTCAAGATTCCTACGGGGTTATTTGAGGAGCACACAGTCTTCGATCAATCACTGCCCGTGGGCGTGCGCCAACAGGACCTGATCGACGCGTTTGCCTCATTCAATCTGAACATTGAGATCGGGGAGATCAAGCGAGGCCCGTCATTCGAACAGTATGAAATCATACCGGCCAAGGGTGTGAAGATCGCTCAAATCAGGAGCCGCGAAGAAGACGTGTCCCTGAAACTCAGGCAGAAGATCCATTTCGGCAAGATGGCGGGCGGCTCACTCGTGGCAGAAGTCCCCCTGCACGACAGACAGATGGTGCCCTATGGCTATCTTTTGGAAAACACGGCGGACGACCACATGCAGATCCCTGTGGCCGTGGGCGTGGATGCAGCCTTTTCACCCTTCAGCGTAGACCTGACCGAACTGCCCCATCTCCTGATTGCCGGCACCACGGGCTCCGGAAAGAGTGTGTTTGTCAAGACCCTCATTGCCTCGATCCTCTATCACCTCACACCCAATGAAGCCAGACTCGTACTGATCGATCCCAAACGCGTTGAATTCGGCGTGTTTGCCTCTTCTCTGTTCTGTGCCTGTGACGTCATCACGGATTTCGAAGATGTCCCCCCGGTGTTCAATGCCCTGGTTGCGGAAATGGAACAGCGATATGCCCTGCTCGAAAAGGCGGGCGTGTCCGACATCAAACAATACAATGCCTCAGTGGAACCTCCCCAGCGACAGCCCTACATTGTGGTGGTGGTCGACGAATTCGCGGACCTGCTCATGCAGAACGCAGACGGCTTTGAACAGCCCGCCATCCGTTTGGCCCAAAAGGCGCGGGCCTGCGGCATTCACCTGGTCCTGGCCACGCAGCGTCCCTCCGCGGATGTGATCAAGGGCCTGCTCAAGACCAACATTCCGGGACGCATCGCCCTGAGCGTGTCCTCGAAGATTGATTCCAAGATCATCCTCGATATCAGCGGTGCAGAAAGCCTGACAGGCAAGGGCGATCTCATCTGCCTGTGCCCTGCCTTCAGAGACGGCATCCGACTCCAGGGGGCCTATATCTCCAACGAGGAAATACAGAAAATCATGGCCGCGAAATCGTAATCTTGCGTGATCGTCAGTCCCGTGTTTGCGCCACGGCCTGTTTTTTTGAACGGCCAGAGACCCATAGAAGAAGGAACGGTTTACTGTTTTAAAGAGAAGGAGTTGCCATGAGAGTCAGCCTGCTTGCCCTGATCGTCTGTCTGAGTGGTTTAATCCCTGCGTCGGGTCTGGCATCCGTCAAGGTGTGGGAACAGGAAGAGGTCATCCCCACGTATCTGGCAGGAGATCCGGAACCCAATCCCATGTTTTACTTTGGGCGCGGCTCGCAAGGGGCACAGGGACGCACCTACCCCTACCCTCTCTTTGACACGCTCACTGGCGAGAAGGTGGACAAGACCTACACACTGGTGTACCTGGAAAACGAATACCTCAAGATCGCCATTGCCCCGGAAATGGGTGGCCGCATCTTCTCCGGCCTGGACAAGACCAATGGATACAACTTCTTTTACAAACAACACGTGATCAAACCTGCGCTGATCGGCTTGATCGGCGCCTGGATCTCCGGAGGCGTGGAATGGAATATCCCCCATCACCACAGGGCCACCACGTTCATGCCTGTGCAGCACCGCATCGAAAAAGGACCCAACGGCAGTCAAACCGTGTGGGTCGGCGAACTGGAGGTCCGTCACCGCATGCAATGGGCGGTGGGGTATACACTGCACCCTGGGCGCTCCTACCTGGAACTGTCCCTGCGTATCGTGAATCGTACGCCTGAGCACAATACCATGCTGTGCTTTGCCAATGCCGCCGTGCACACCAATGAGAACTACCAGGTGATTTTCCCGCCCAGCACCCAGTTCGGCACGCACCATCACAAACGCGAATTCACCACCTGGCCCATCTCCACAGGCCGCTACGGCGGTGGCGATTTCAGCGACGGTGTGGACATCAGCTGGTACAAGAACCACATCAGCGCCAATTCCGTGTTTGCATGGAATTATTCGGAGGATTTCCTGGCAGGCTATGACCACGGCGTGGAGGCTGGCACACTGAGCATCGCCAATCATCATATCATACCCGGTAAAAAATTCTGGACCTGGGGCAATGGTCCCAATGGCCGCATGTGGGACAAGATCCTGACAGATGAAGACGGTCCTTACATCGAACTGATGGTGGGCTCCTATTCGGACAACCAGCCTGACTACAGCTGGCTCGGCCCGTACGAAGCCAAGATCTTCAAGCAGTACTGGTATCCCTTCCGCAACATCGGGGGCGTCAAGAATGCCAATCTGGACGCAGCCGTGAACCTCGAGATTACAGACGGCGTGGCCAAGGCGGGCTTCTGCACCACAGCAGTGCACAAACGTGCCAGCGTACAGATCACGGTTGACGGTGAGACCGTGGCCACCAAGGACATCAGCATCAATCCCGGCAAACCGGTGAGCCTGTCCGTGACACTGCCCGAGGGCACAGACAAACACACCGTACGTGCTGCCCTGTCCGTCCAGGGCAGAGAGCTCGTGGCCTACTGTCCCATCCAACAGGAAGACACGCCCATGCCCGAGACCGTGTCCAATCCTCCTGAACCGGATGCCATCAAGACCAATGAAGAGCTCTACCTCACGGGCCTGCGCCTCGAGCAGTTCCACAGTGCCGATCGGGCCCCAGAACCCTACTGGAACGAGGCCCTGCGCCGCGATCCGGGCGATAGTCGTGTGAACACGGCCCTGGGCATCAAGGCCTACAAGCAGGCCCGCTATGACCAGGCAGAGGCCTATCTGAGAATGGCCCTGGAGCGTCTCACTGACAAGTACACCACACCCAGAGATGCTGAAGCCCAATACTATCTCGGCATGGTGCTCAAGGCACAAAACCGGATAGACGCCGCGTATGATACCCTGTACAAGGCCACGTGGAATTCAGCGTGGCGTGGCCCGAGCTACTACGGCCTGGCCGAGATCGCCTGCATACGAGGCGACCTCGACACCGCCCTGGATCACGTGGAACGCTCCATTGAGTTCAACAGCGTCAACCTGAGAGCCCAGAACCTCAAGGCCGCCGTCCTGCGTCACCTGGGTCGCTCAAAAGAGGCCTTGGCCCTATTGACGACAACGGTTTACCACATCAACCCATTGGATACCCGTGCCCTGGCAGAGCAGTGGCTCGCAGGCAAGACTCGCAAACAGGCCAGGGTTTTGAGTGACACCCTGAACGCCTTTCCTGCCACAGCACAGCAATGCGCAGCCGAGTATCTGAATGCGGGCCTGTGGCAGGACGGTACCAAGGTCCTGCAGTTGATGGTGAACAGTGCCCCGGACAAGACTCGAATCAACCCCATGGTCTACTACTACCTGGCCTGTTTTGCAGATCAACTGGGGCAATCGGACCAGGCCGTTGAGTACGCACACCTGGCTCAAGCCATGTCACCTGACTACTGCTTCCCGTTCCAGGGTGAAACCATCGCCATACTGGAAAGGGTCATGACCCTGAATCCCAGGGATGCCAGGGCCCCCTACTATCTTGGCAATGTCCTTTATGACTGGCAGCCAAAGAAAGCCACGGCGCTCTGGGAAAAATCAATCGCTTTAGATCCATCCTATGCCATTGCCCACAGGAACCTGGCCATTGCCTATGCCCACGAAGAAACCTCTGATGCACTGCCCCGGGCCATCACCTCTCTGGAGCAGGCCGTGGCCCTGCCCCACAAATATGCCATCCATTTCGCAGAGCTGGATGAACTCTACGAAGCAGCAGGTGTCACGCCCGAGAAACGCCTGGCTGTCATGGAAAAATCACAGAACACCGTGATTCAGCGTGACGATGCCACACAGCGTCTCATCGCCCTGAAGGTCCTGGGCAAGAAGTGCACAGAGGCCATTGCACTCATGACAGGCCGCGAATTCGAGATCTGGGAGGGAGGATCTCTCACCGTGGTCAATGACTGGGTCAGTGCCCATCTGCTGCGTGGTCAAACGGCCCTCCAAGCCAGAAAGTACCAGGAGGCCCTGGATGAGTTTGCGCTGGCCCCCAAAATCCCGAACAACCTGCCATCTGCAGGCGGCACGCAGCGCAATGCAGAGATCGCCTATTGGACGGGCATGGCTCACGAAACCCTGGGCCACATAGACCAGGCCAAGGCCCTCTGGACTGAGGCCGTGACACCGCAGGAAGAGTCATCTCGTCCAGGACGCGGGCGCAGAAACCGTGCCAATGCAGAGGCCTATTTCCAGGCCCTGATCCATCAAAAACTCGGCCAAGCCGGGCAGGCCAAGTCCCTGTTCGAGCAACTCCTTGAAACCGCCCAGTCGCAACTGAAAGACGGTGACACAGTGAACCCATCAGCCCCCTACCAGGACCAGCGATCCCAGCGTGACAGACTGGCCAATGCCCACACCTTGGCAGGACTGGCCTATCTCGGTCTTTCAGACACAGCCAAGGGCAAAGAATCCCTGGGCAAAGCCCTCGAAATCCAACCGGGATTATTGTTGGCCAAAACGACCTTAGAGGAGTTGACTATTTCACCAAGATAACTCAACCCTATGGGCTAGTGCTGTGATTGCGATTCCTCTTGCAGGATGCGCCAGAGGTTTCTAATATTGCGTTCCTGCATGCCATAGTCCCACTGGCCGGGTTGCGGCACGAGGTACGTGGGGAACGCCCTGTGCAGGGCAAGCCGCTGAAAGGCCTGCTCCAGTGTCAATCCCTCTTTCCGGGCAGCACGCAGACCAGTGAGCATTTTCTGATAATAATCAGGCCCTTCTGCGATTGAATGGCCGTGAGATTACACCGACCTGTACCCAGCCAGTAGGCCAGAACGACCCGTTCGGAGAGCCTCTCAATGCAGACATACTCACCGGTACCACGCCCCGTCGCACCCAGGAGCATGACCGGCATCAGCAAACCCAAAAGGACAGCCCTGATCATTGACCGATTCCTTTTTCACTGAACCTGACGTTTTCCATGTCAATATGTAATGTACCGCAAGCAGGGATCAGGGTAACGCTTTTTCTATTGAAACGTGATGCCTCCTGTGCTAGGCTTAGGCCTGTACATTTAGACATTAGCTACCAACATTTCACTCAGGAGAACACCATGATTAAAAGGTTGACGCTGGTTTTGACTGCTTTGCTTGCTTTTCCTGTACTTGCGGCTGACGCCCCGCAGGCTGCACCTATTGAACCACAAAATATGAAGAGCCTGTTCAATGGAACAGATCTGACAGGTTGGGACGGCGATCCCAGACTGTGGTCCGTGAAGGATGGCGTGATCCACGGAGAGACCACAGCAGAGATCCCTGCCAAAGGCAACACGTTTCTGGTCTGTCAAGGTGGCACGTTCAAGGATTTTGAATTGCGTTTTTCGTTTCGGTGCAATGCAGCCAACAACTCCGGTGTTCAGTACCGATCCAAACACATCACAGAAGGCAATGTCAGGAACAAATGGGTCGTGCGCGGTTATCAGCACGAAATCCGCAATGAAGTCAAGCTCCCAAGCGTGTCCGGATTCATCTACGACGAAGGCGGCCGGCGCGGACGCATCTGCCTGGTCGGCGAAAAGGCCGTCTGGAACACAGAGACCAAGAAGCAGGTGGTCGGCAGCCTGATTGACCAGGAAGGATTCCAGCAACTGTTCAAGCTGGACCAGTGGAATGACGTGGTGATCATTGCCAAAGGCAACCACATCCAACACTATCTGAACAACCGACTCATCCTGGACTTTACAGACAACGACCCCAAACTGGCGTTGCTGGAAGGCATTGTCGCCCTGCAGCTCCATGCAGGCAAACCCATGTGGACGGAATTCAAAAACGTGCGTGTCAAAGAATACGAATGAGAACGGTGTCACGGTGTGACAGTGTATCTGTGCGGCGACGGTCGTGAGGGGCTAACACGTATTCTTGGCTGAAGGTTGAAGGCTGAAGGGATATCAGTCTTCAATCACAAACCACTTGTCAACCGGTTGCCGCTCAACGTTAAACGCAAGATCTGTCTGACGTGAGATG
>JAIPFM010000007.1 GCA_021736645.1 Phycisphaerae bacterium
GGGGCCCGGTTGACCTGAACGGGTTCTGCAAGACTCGCCCACTCTGCACCATCCATGGAGGTCTCGATGGTCACATCCTTGATCCCCCAGCCAATAAATGATTCGGAATTGTTGTTGGAATTCCAGACCAACAGGTGATCGAGTTTCTGGACCTGGTCGAACTCGACCATCAGCCATGGAGATGGATCGCCCGGATTGCTGAGCCACATGTCCTCGCTCTCCGTGGAATGCGTGGTGCCGGTCAGCCCCGATCCATTCACCATCATGCCAGGCGGATTCGGCGCTGCAAAACTGGACGCGGTGACACGATCCACGTCCACAGGAATCATGATGGAAAACGGCTCCGTGGTAAAGCTCCAGACCTCACCCTTGAAGCGTGTGTTGTCAGGTGCGCTGTTGACTTCATCCACACGCCAGTAGTAGGTCTGACCAAAATCAAGGGCACCGACATCCAGTGTGTTGGCATCCTGGCCCGCGCTGGCCAGAACAGCCTTGGGCTCAGCCACACTGGCACTGTTGACATCCTCGAATGTGGCGCCAAAGTATACATCGTGCTTGACGATCGAGGGGCCGCCCGGGCGCCAACTCAGCGTCACCTCGTGCGGCACATCTTCATTCTCATTGCCTGGACTCGGTGTATCGGCAATGGGCAGTTTCACGACCAGTTGTACATCATCGATCCAGACGTGGTAATGCACATTGGCCCCCTCGTAACGATCCCCGCGGAACTCGATCGTATACTCACCCGTGACTGTCGGTACAAACCGGACAGCCACATGTTCTGCAATACCGTCCGTCCAATCCGTCTCGTAGTCATCCAGCAGAGAAATATTGGCCGCGCCGGTCAGATCCACGTCAATGCGAGGATTGCCGCTTTCCCCCCAGGTGTAGAACGACAGTTCATAGGGCATGCCTGCAGTCAGCTTCAGACCGCTCTGGGACAACACATCAACACCATTGTGCTCGAAACTGGCATCCAACACCTCCGCATAACTGCCATCCGGCATCAAACCGGCACCGCCGTCGGTCACGTGCCAGATTCGCGTTGTCCGATTCCAGCCGTCCACATCTTCATCGCCCCACCCAGTCCCCCCGGCGAACCACAGTGTGCCCAGTTCAGTCCCTCGACTCTGGCCGGGCGCAGTGGCCGGGTCTTCGAAGCTTCCATTTTTGATCAAATTGGCGTGGGCAAGGCCTGACAGCAACGCCACACTCAAGACAATGAATCCCGCACAATGAAATCTCTTGTTCCACATAGCACATCTCCTCGCAACAACCCAGAAAAATGTCATTCAATTTGACACACACATATAGAAGTTGTATTTCGTCTATTTTACCAAACGAAACTATAATATCCACAGTTTTCCTGTGGCCACGAACACCATTATAGGCACCTTAAAGCCTGTTCACTTGGTTTCTCCTGAAGATTCTGATAGATTGGGTCTGCGTCAAAAAACATTGGCCCAAGTTTTGGGGCCACGGTCCGTAAGGGTCGATACAAATATCGAATGGAATAGGCCTATTGGGCAATCCCTTAACCATAAAATAAAGTGAAAAAATGCCGAAAAATAAGTCAGATTTTTTGAACTGCCGCAGAATGTTGGGAGTGTTGTTATGCCTGACCGGAGCTGGCATCCTGCTGTTTACTGCTGAGGTGCAGGCCCAGGCGAATCAACCGGTCAATATGGCCTTGGGAAAGGACGCTTACATGGTCCGTCTTCAGGACAATCTCCCGCCAGCCTCTTACGGGAATGATGGCAATTATGCCACTGCAGTCAGGACAACCGACAAGACCGTGGATGCCTATTGGGAAGTGGATCTCGGCCAGGCGTATGCCCTGTATTCAGTCATGGTGATGGCTGATGACGGCTTTGGAGATCGCATGACACACGCCACGGTCCGTCTGTATGACGGTGATCACGAGTCGGTCTTCAGCATTGAACTGGATGATTTTCAACCGCCAGTCTTTACAGTGCACCTGCCGGACCCGGTGACTGCACGGTATGTTCGCGTGGGATTTGAAAACAAGGAACGGAGCTCCCCCACAGGCGGCATTGAATGGTATCTCGGCATCAAGGAGGTGGAGGCTTACGGTGTCCCCAGTTCGCAGGTAGGATTGTTCCGGGTGACTGCCTCTGCAAACGAGATCGAGCCAGGTCAGCAGATCACGCTGTCATGGCAATTGAACGATGTGGCGGAGTTGACGCTCTATTCGAATCCGTATACCGGGTCCTTCAAAGCGCTCACAGACAGTGACGGTTTTGGATCATTCCCCTTTAGCCCGGACACATCCCAGGAGTACATACTGGTGGCGGATCGCAACCCGGAAACCTACGTCAAGGCCGTGACTGTACTTGTCAACGACAGTCCCATGACAGTGCGCATCAATGAATTCATGGCACAGAACAGTCAAACCCTGAAGGACGGCCACGGCACCACGTCCGACTGGATCGAGCTGTACAATCCTCTCAATGAGCCTGTGGACATGACCGGGTACGGCCTCAGTGATGATCCCAATGACCCCATGCAGTGGGTGTTCCCGGATGTCAACATACCTGCGCATGGCTGCCTCCTGATCTTTGCGTCCGGGGACAGCAATTCCGTGGACACGCAGGGCTTTCTCCATGCGAATTGGAAATTGAATGCCGCAGGCGACTCCGTGGTACTCACAGCCCCTGACGGCATCACCATCATCGATCAGATCCTGGACTATCCGGCCCAGCGTGAAGACCTTGCCTACGGGTGTGACTTGAAGAACAGAAACACTCTGGCATTTCTGGAACCCACGCCAGGGCGGATCAATATCGCCGAGTCTTATGAAGGCTGGCTCCATCCGGTGGTGTTCAGCCATGCGCGGGGATTTTACGACAGCCCTTTCCATCTATCCATGGTCAATCTGGACCCCAATGCCCTGACACTGATGTCACTCGATGACTATGAGCCCGTCACTCCGGTGCCCCCGGTGTTTGAGCTTCCCATTCAAGAGACCGTGACAGTGAGAGCCAACTCTGTGCGCCAGAATTACAAACCGTCCGACACAGTGACCCACAGCTACCTGTTCCTGGACGATATTGTGACATCCCCGGTCATGCAAAAATCAATCGCCACGGATCCGCGTTACGCGGACCGGATCCGGCAGGGGCTTGTGGATCTGCCCACACTGATGGTGTCGGTGTCGGAACTCCCTGATGACTATCTGGAACGTCCTGCGTCCCTGGAGATCCTCTGGCCCGGCGGTGTCCCGGAGTCGATTCAGGTGGGCTGCGGCTTTGCTCGCTACGGCGGCGCATGGACGAGTTTTCCCAAGAAGAACTACAAATTGAAGTTTCGAAAGGCGTACGGTCCTGGGAAACTCCGAGCCCCCCTGTTCGAGGGGTTTGATCACGGCATCACACCGGCGGATGAATTTGACACACTGGAACTGCGCGGCGGTTCGCATGACATGAATCAGCGAGGCTTTTACATGGCCGCCAGTTTTATGGAAGATTCCATGTTGGACATGGGAAGCCTGAACCCGCATGGCCGTTTCGTCCATGTGTACATCAATGGCACCTATTGGGGGCAGTATCACCTGCGAGAGCGTGTGGATGACAATTTCCTGGCCTCGTATCTCAAGGGCGGCACAGACGACTACTTCAATGTCAAGGGCAATGACAATGTGGGAGGCGGCTTTGTGCCCGGCACGCCGGATCCCATCCATCGTCACACCTGGGACACGGTGCGTGCCATGAGGGGATCCTTTCAGGCGATCAAGGCCTATGTGGATGTCCCGAACCTGATAGACTTCATGCTGGTCTGGTTTTATGGTGACTGTGAATCCGAGTATCGCTGTGCCGGCCCTGTGGCTCCGGGAGACAGCTTTGACACGGGCTTTAAATTCTGGTCTGCAGATTCCGACGGATTTTTGAGGACCAGCACCATGGGCAGCAACAAGACGTCGATTGCAGGGCCTTCGGATATTTTCGGATCGCTTGTGTCAGAAAGAGACCCGGACTTCATGACATTGTTGGCTGAACGAATCGGACTGCATTTCACACCTGGCGGGGCGTTGAGCCCTGAACAAAATACCCTTCGCCTAGAAAAGCGAATGGCAGAAATTCAGGACAGTCTGATCGCCGAATGTGCGAGGTGGAACAACAGGACACCGGAAAACTGGGCAGCTGCCGCTGAAAATATTTACAGCAACCTGTTCCCCGGGCGAACGGATCAGTTGCTGGGGTACATGAGGCAGCGAGGATGGTATGTCACACCCAATCCACCTCAGTTCAATCAACATGGCGGTCAGGTCCCTGAGGGATTCAGACTTGTCATGAATTCATCCAGCGGCACCATCTACTATACACTCGACGGGTCTGACCCGCGTTCGAGAGAGGGTTCAGTGTCACCTGATGCCAGGGTATACGTACCCTCGACCTCCACAGAAAAACTCATCCCCGTTGGCGCATCGTGGCAATATTGGGACCTGGGCAGTGAACCTGTCGGGGACTGGAAAGATCCGGGGTACGACGATGCCGCCTGGTCTTTGGGAAGGGCCCAGTTGGGCTATGGTGACGGTGGAGAGGCCACGGTCATGAGCTTCGGCCCGGACTCCAGCCGCAAGTATTCTGCCTATTATTTTCGTCGCACATTTACCGTGTCAGACCCGGGGAATATCGAAGGTCTCGAACTCAAGCTTGTGCGGGATGACGGTGCCGTGGTCTACCTCAACGGACAGGAACTGCTTAGAAGCAACATGCCTGCAGGCCCCATCACCTATGCCACCACGGCAGTATCTGGTGTAGGCGGCGCTGATGAATCGAACTGGTTTGCGTATTCAACCGGGCCTGACACGCTGGTTCAAGGTGAGAATGTCGCGGCTGTTGAAGTGCATCAAATCAGTGGGACCAGTTCAGACATCAGCTTTGACCTCGAACTTCAGGCACGAAAAACACAGGTTGAAAATACCATCATCCTGACCCATAATACGACCGTCAAGGCCCGCGTCCTGGAGAATGGCCTGTGGAGCGCAGTCAACGAGGCGAGTTTCGTGGTTGGGCCATGAACGCAGGGTGACGCACTGCCCCATCATCAAACATTGTGGAACATAACAGGAGTGAATTATGCAGTTGACGCTGACAGGATCCGGGCGGCTCATCATGATGTGCCGACTTTTGTGCGCAGGAGGCCTGCTCATGGTCGTGCAGGCGGGTTGGGCACAGACCGTGGGCAGCACGCATGGGGACACGCCAGGCCCAGGGGCTAACCAGGCCGCCCCAGCGTGGTTTCCCAAGGCTGAACCCCTGCCTGCGCCTGCAGGAGAGGTGATTTCTGTGGCCACGGTGAATGAACTATTCACTGCCATTGAGCAGGTGGGACCAGGAGGCACGATTCTCATGGCCGACGGTTCATACAGACTGCCCAGGGTGATCAGACTGGTGGACAAGAGGGACATCACGCTGCGCAGTGTCAGTGGTGATCCGGCCAGCGTCGTCCTCAGCGGTCGAGGCTGGGACAGCGAAGCCGAGGGTGACGACATACTCCACATCGCTCACAGCGAGGGTGTAACGATTGCAGACCTGACCTTGTCGGACTGCCGGTCCTACGGCATCAAGGTGGAGGCAGAAAACGCCCCCAGAGACATTCACATCTACAACTGCCGATTCAGAGACATCGGCGTGCGCGCGATCAAGGGATCTGCAGGACAGGACCCTGAGGTGCGTGCCGTGAATGGTTCTGTACGCTACTGCCAGTTCGAGAACACCAGGGTCCCGCCGGAAGACTGGCTCTTTGGGGGCGATTACATCGCAGCCATTGACATGATGGCCCTTGACCACTGGACCTTCAGTGACAATACCTTTCGCAACATCAAGGGACGTCACGGCGGCGCACGTGCAGCGATCTTCATCTGGGTACGGTCCAGACATGTGACCGTAGAACGTAATCTCATGGTCAACTGCGATCGGGGCGTGGCCTTTGGCAATCCAGGTCAGTCCACGGCCAATATCGGCGGCAAAGCACTCGTGTACGTATCCGACGCGATGATTCGAAACAACTTCATTGCAGGCGGACCGGACTGCGGCATCGAACTCTGGTATGCCCAACACATCCAGGTCTACAACAATTCCATCTGGCGGCCCGAGCAAAACTGGGGCCGCGGCATACGCATCGGAACCGGGACCCGTGACACGCATATTGCCAACAACCTGGTACACGGCGAAATCCGTTTGGAAGGCGGAGAAGCCCGGTTGAACCACAACCTGTGCGCCCGGTTGGACAGTTACTTTACGGACCCGGGCACCGGTGATCTATCGCTCACCGCGGCAGCGACCGGCGCCATAGACCAGGGCGTGACTCTTGTGGAAGTCACCGACGATATCCGCCTCCAACCTCGCCATGAACCTGTCGATCTCGGCGCCTGGGAATTCAGGACGGAGAACAAAGACCATGAGTAGGAATGTACGGAAGAATCCGATCTGGCTTGGAGCGGTTTGTCTGTGCCTGATCCTTGCCATGCCTGCATGGGCCCAGGTCAACAGCAGCGTGCCCCTGCCCATACCGCCAGGCCTGGACTACATGCACTCGCGCATAGGTGCAGGTCCCTTGTCGATCCACGTCCTCAAGATTGACCGCTCAAACCCTCAGTTCAGATTCACCACATCCCTGGCCCGAAACACGGTTCTTGGTCTGGAACCCCTGAGCGAGCAGGTCAGAGCCCTCGATCCATCAGGCCGCACCCCCGTGGCTGCGGTCAACGGCGACTTCTTTGTGATCCGGCCCGGGCCCTATCAGGGTGATCCCCTGGGCCTGCAGATCCTTCGGGGCGAACTGGTTAGTTCACCTGGAAGCACCTGTTTCTGGCTGGATCAGGCACGGCAACCGCATATCGCAAAAGTGCGTGCAGACTTTCTTGCCGCGTGGCCTGACGGCGTCTCCATCTCATTCGACATCAATCAGGAACTCGCACAGGACCGCGCAGTCCTGTATACCCCCACCATGGGACACTGCACACGCACGAACCAGGCTCTGGAACTGGTCCTCGAACCGGAGTCACCATGGCTGCCCCTGAAACCGGGCCAGACCTATCGGGCACGCATCGTCTCTGTCACTCAAGATCCCAACTCGGTCATACCTTCGGACAAAATGGTCCTCGCTCTCAGCCCTGAGGTGGCGGGCCGAATCCCTGCCGTGACACCCGGCACCATGCTTTCTCTCTCCCTCAAGACACACCCGGACCTCACCGGTGTGGACACGGCCATCGGCGGCCGCCCCCTGCTCGTGGTCAACGGGATGAAAGAGACGTTTGGCCCCAACCAGCCCCGCCACCCCCGCACGGCCATCGGCTGGAATGCACGGCACTATTTTCTTGTGGTCGTGGATGGACGCCAGGAGGGCCTGTCCGTGGGCATGTCTTTGCCCGAACTCGCCGACCTGATGGTCGAACTCAAATGCACCGACGCGATGAACCTCGACGGAGGCGGTTCGTCCACGCTCTGGCTTGCCGGACACATCATGAACAGCCCGTCCGACAGGCAGGAGAGACGGATCGCCAACGGTCTGATCCTGCT
>JAIPFM010000008.1:0-40000 GCA_021736645.1 Phycisphaerae bacterium
GGTGAGACGGTTTGGCAGTATGACAATAACCGATCCTGGTACGGCTGCGCCTGGTTTTTCTACAGTGTGCCATTGAGGCAGGGCATTTTCGGGTTGAGAAGCGGGATTTGAGTGCAACGGCATGGGTTTTGCTGGTGTTCCGTGTTACCTTTGAGGATGTTGTCTATGGCGATAAAAATCAGGTGGTTGTGCTGGATTATGATCAGTGTGCTGGCCGGGGCGTGCCTTGGTGTGGCTGCTGCGCAGGAACCCAATGACTTGGGTGTGAACACGCCTTCTTATGGCTTGAAGGGCCCTGCAGATCAGCCGGATGTGCGTACCATGTTGTACAAGTTGTGTGTGGCTGTGGGGACTGTGCTGGTGCTGGGGGGCGTGGCGATCTATGTGATGCGCGTGGTGATGCCCAAGCTGGGGTCTGTGAGCAAGAAGCGTGTGAGGGTGGTGGAGGTACACCATCTGGGGGGACGTAAGGTCGTGCATTTGATTGAGGTGGGCCACAGGCAATTGTTGGTGGGCAGTACGCCATCGCAGATATCCATGCTGGCGGATGTGACTCAACACTGGGATGAAGCCGAGGACATGATGGCTTTTGGTGGGGGCGGCGATAAATCATGAGATGGACAAGGGGTATTGTGATACGTAGCGTGTTGTGTCTGGTTGTGATGGGGTGCGGGGCTACGGCCTGGGCCCAGGCAGGGCCTGATCCTGCAGCGCCTGCGCCCGGTACGAACAATCTGCCGTCCATGGGAGATCTGGTGAAGGTGGTGGATCAGGCTACGGCCGGGGACGAGCAGACCCGGGAATGGTCTACACCGGTCAAGCTGGTGATCATCTTTACGGGGCTGGCGATTTTGCCAAGCCTGTTGATGATGATGACGTCATTTACGCGTATTGTGATTGTGCTGTCGTTTGTGAGACGCGCTCTGGGCACGCAGTCAATTCCACCGACTGTGGCGATCTTGGGGTTGGCCATGTTCTTGACGTTGTATACCATGACCCCAACGTTTACACAGGTCAATGAGACGAGTATCCGGCCGTATCTGGCCGGTGAGATGGATCTGGGGGCGGCTGGTGTGCAGGCTGGGGAGTGTCTCAAGGGATTTATGCTGAGGCAGTGTCGACAAGCGGATCTGGCGCTGTTTATGCAGATGGCAAAGGTTCAGGCGTCCGGCCCCAGCGATCTGGGATTGAATATTGTGGTGCCTGCATTTATTATCAGCGAGTTTCGGACCGGGTTTGAGATTGGGTGTCTGCTGTTCATCCCCTTCCTGGTGGTGGATTTGGTCATTTCCAGTGTGCTGCTGAGTGCCGGTATGATGATGCTGCCGCCTGTGATGATCTCTTTGCCTTTTAAGCTGATTGTGTTCATTTTGGTGGATGGCTGGGGATTGCTGGCCAAGAGTCTGACCTTGGGATTCAACTGATAACAGGACTTTTTTTAAGCCCTGTGGTGTTCGGTTTTCAGTATTCGGTTTTCAGAAAAATGGATTTTGAGACTGTATACTATATGTTGTGAACTGGGCACGTGAAGTTCACATAAGTCTAGTTGATAAAAGGGCCGGTTGATGGATAGTAGTTTCGTTCTATTTCTGGGACGCCAGTCACTTGAGGTGGCGTTTTTGATTTCAGCGCCTGTGCTGCTGACCTGTGTGGTGGTGGGTGTGGTGGTGACTCTGTTTCAGGCGGTGACTTCCATTCGTGACATGTCGTTGACTGTGGTGCCAAAACTGGTGGCAGTGGGCTTGATGCTTATGTTGTTTGGGGGATGGATGCTGGATACGCTGCTTCGGTTTGTCACGGACATTTTTGGCTATATTCAGAATGTGGGGCATTAGAAGTGGAGTTCTTACTGGCCAGGATGCTGGGCTTTTTTATGGTGCTGGTTCGCACGTCTGCGTTTTTTCTGGTGGGGCCGATTCTGGGGGCGAGGATCATTCCGGTACAGTTTCGCATGGCCATTGTGCTCATGTTGTCGATATTTTTTGCCGCCATGTCGCCCGGCCGGTTTGATCATATGACGGTGTCCATGGTGGAGGTTGTGATCCTTCTGAGTCTGGAGGCGGTCTATGGTCTGGCATTTGGGCTGATCGTGATTCTGATATTTTCTGTGGTGAAGATCGCGGCCAGGATTGTGGAACATCAGATGGGGTTTGTCATGGCCCAGACCTTCGACCCCTTGAGCAGCGAGGATGCACAGCCCTTGAGTCTGCTGATGGAGATGTTGTTTATTCTACTGTTTTTCAGTGCCAATGGCCATCATACACTGGTGATGATATTGAACCAGAGTTTTAAGGTGTTCCCTGTGGGTTCGTCTCCTGATATGTCGCTTCTTTTGGATTCAGTGGTAAAGGCCGGGTCAAGTATGCTGCTGGCCGGTCTGCGTCTCAGTGCGCCTGTGTTGTGTGCCTTTCTGCTGCTGATGGCCACATTGGCGGTGTTTGCCAGGATCATGCCGGACATGGACATTCTATTTCTGAGTATGCCGCTGCGTGCAGGGCTTGGGTTGCTGTTTTGTGGGATGGCCATGCCGTTTGTGCTGGAATTTGTGACAGAGTTTTCAAGTTGGATGGGGAAGTTGCTGCCCATATAGGGTCAGGGATGGTTGAGTATGGCGGACAAACCGGCCTCAGAAAAGACCGAAGAACCTACCCAGAAGCGTCTGGCTAAGACGCGTGAAAAGGGGCAGGTGGCCCAGAGTCAGGAACTGGGTAATGCCGTGGCGATTGTGGTGTTGGTCCTGATTCTCGCTGCCACGTCCAAGGATCTGGTGTCCTGGTTTTCTCTGAAGATTGAGGCGGGCATGATGGGGGAAAGGTCTGTTTTTCTAAATACAGACACATTTCTTGAATATATGAATCGTCAGATGTCCAGTATGCTTATTGCGATGATGCCTCTGATGGGGGGGCTGCTCGTGGCTGGGATCGTGGGGAGCATTATGGTGGGGGGCGCGACATTTGCCCCTAAGGCCCTGATGCCAAAGATGAGCGAGCTCAATCCTATCACAGGTTTCGGCCGCCTGGTGAATTTGAAGTCATTTGTTAAACTGGGGATTTCCATTGCCAAGATTGTTGTGATAAGCCTGGTGGTCTGGGTCTATCTGAAGGCTCGCGCTGAGGAAATCATTGCCATTCGCTGGGCGTGGTCGAGCGAATTGTTGTCTGCCATGGGGCAGTTGATGTATGGGCTGCTGATTCGTGTGACTGTGATACTGCTTGTGATTGCGGCTCTGGATGTGTTTTTCCAGAAATGGAAGTACATGGAAGACCAGAAGATGACCAAGCAGGAGGTCAAGGAGGAACGCAAGGAGAGTGACGCGTCTCCTGAAGTGCGTGCCCGGGCTCGCAGGATTCAGATGGAGATGGCGAGGAACCGGTCGCTTCAGGAGGTGCCCAAGGCGAATGTGCTTTTGGTGAATCCCACGCATGTGGCGGTCGCCTTGAGATATGACAGTAATACCATGGATGCACCGGTGGTGGTGGCCAAGGGGGCAGATCATATGGCTGCTAAGATTCGTGAGATTGCCAGAGCCCATGGTGTACCGATTTTGAGGCGGCCTTCTCTGGCCAGGGCGATCTATAAGGCCGTGAAGCCTGGGCAGCCCGTGCCTGAATCGCTGTATTCGGCGGTGGCAGAAGTCCTGGCCCTGATCTACAGACTGAGACGGAGGGGGATTTGACAAGCTTTCAGCTGTCAGCTATCAGCTTTCAGATAATTGAACTCTGCTTCACAGAATCCATTTCTATAAACAAGTTGAATTTTCTATGGATGAATGCGCAATGCGGAATCTCGAATCATTTGGATGCTTTTGCGCTGCTGATGGGTTCTGGTGCTGAAGGAACGCTGGGGAAGGCGACAGCCAGTCGCTGATGGCTGAGAGCTGAACGCTGAAGGCCGTTTTACACACCGTATTTCAAGATGTTCTGTACGGCTTCCAGGATGTTTTGGGGGGTGTCGAGTTGACCTGACGCGATGAGTTCCTTGGCCCGAGTCACAGCGGCTCCGTCCGGCGTCGGGGCCTGTTTCGCCTTTTCTATGATGCCGTCAAAACTGATTTGAAGGGAGGCATCTTGTGTGTTTTCAGTGTCAGTCTGTGTGTTGACTTGTGATGAGATGCCGGATTTCACGTTTTGGATTGCTCCTGAAACACCTCTCTTGGTGTTTAGTGCCCCCTCAGGTATTGGATTGTTGTCTAGTTTGTTGATCATAGTGTTTTCCTGGATCTTTCTACTATCTACATTGTCGCAGATATGGCAGAAAACTTAAGGATAATTCTCGTTAAGTGCAACTATTTGTTTATGGCAGTGAAGGGTGCTACTTTTTCGGGCCTAAAGTCTGACTGGTCTCATGGGCCACGAATTTTAAAAACTTTAATGAGCTGACTGAACCCAGTCTGTCCCGGGATTCAGGCAGGCCAAGCAGATTTTTTTGTGTGTAGAAATTCTGGAGGCGTTTCTGCGTGCCACTGTCTGCCGTGTCCCAGATGTGGTCAAAGGCCCAGAGCGTTTCGCCGCTTTTGAGATCCACCAGCTTGAGCCGAAGACCCAGCAAAAGGTGGGGATAGGGCGTGTAGGCCGTGATTGATCCGCTCAGCACAGCATCGCTGTGAAGCGTCTCTCGAATGGCGCCGAGTTGTTCGAGTGTATACGCCTCAAAGCTGCCCAGGTCAAGCGATTCCCAATGGGCGTTGCCTTCACGAATGACACTCATGCCAAACAGACCCTGCTGTTGTATGGCCTGGAACAGAGCGTCCGTGGCATCCACAGAAATTCGTGAAAACTCAGACCGGTTGGTCAATTCCAGAAACACGGTAGGGCCGAGACGCGTGACATCAGTCTCCGGATTGAGGTAGTAGTGCTCTGACAGTGGATTCTTGGTTGATTGTGATGCACATCCGGACACTGCCAGGCAAATGAAAAGACTGCGATAAAGCCATTTATACATTGGGATCACTCTCCGTAGGATTGTTCTGATCGACAACAGGCCTGGGTGTGTCCGGGACGATTTCTCCCCCCAGGAGCTGGAGGATCTTGAGCAGGGCCTCCAATTGAGCCTGATCTGCGTCACGCATTTCCGTGCGGAAACCGAGTACGTCTTCCTTCCAGTTGTTGAGTTCCAGACGCATCTCAATGAGCAGGTCATTGGCCTCCCTGAGCTCCTTCTGCGTCTGCTCGAGTTCGGGTTCCAGTGCCTTGATGCGGAGGCTGTTTTGTTCATTCTCTGCTGTGAGAGTGGCTTTTTCCTGTCGAAGTGCTGTGAGTTGCTCTGACAGGTCGGCCACTTTTTGGGACATTTCAATGGCTGATTGAACGGCACTGGGCGTTTTGGAGGAAGACTCCTGGAAGCTCTGGGGTGTCACGTTCGTCCTGGGGGGGGTCGGCCTGGGCGTGGCATCCGGCGGCACCACACATCCAGCCAGACATGCGAGAATCATCATCGCCGGCCAACATTGTGTTGAAATAGGTTTAGTTTTCATGAGCATCTCCTGGCTTCCGTCTGACCCTACGAGGTCGTCAGGGCTTGTGAGTAATCGCATTTGACTTGCATGGTGTGGCCGCAAGCACAGGTAATTTCTAGTACGGCATATTGAGGATGTTGTTCCATAATTCGGGCCTGGGGTGTGCCCAGGACCTCAGTGGTATCCTGTTGGCCGGGGCGAGTTGACAGGCCCGTAGCGAGTGAATAGGTGCCTGATACTTCAACTTCGTCTGCCTTGAGTACACGTATGGCGGCTTTCATAGATGGCTGATCCTTGCTGGTTGTTCTTATGCTTCATAATCAATAAGATGGTCACAGTCAGGTGACGTGGTAATGTCCTGATCCTTCAGCGCCTTGGGTTCTATACGTGGGTGCGCTGTGCTTCCATGTCTCTTTTTCTTGTCTTTCTGCTTGCGTTGATTTCGCTGCTGTAAAGACTCGGAGGTGTCCACGCTGACTGGCGGGATGATATTATGATCACTCATTGTTCCATTGCCTCATTGTAATAGACAGATTGAACAGGGTTTTGGCATGCAATTGACTGACGCGTGCCTCTGTAATATCGAAAACTTCGGCAATTTGCTTCATGGTCAACTGCTGCTGATAATACAGTAGGACAAGCTGACGCGGACGTTCCTCCAGCGCCTGGATGGCCGTCATCAGGGTGTTGACGAGTTCCTGCTGCTGCATGGCCTCCAGGGGTGAGGTGACTGAAGCTGCCGGGACGCTCAGGCGTTCGGAATCGGACGCGTCATCCTGGGGTGCGTCAATGGAGAGGAACTGCTTGATGCGTGCATGTTTAAAGATCTGACCGAGCTTTTCTACGGACATGTCCAGTTTTTCAGCGAGGTCTTCATCAGAAGGCATTTTGCCCGTTTCTTCAAGGATCTCGGTACTGGCCTGGAGCGCCTCCTGGATTTGTTTGTCCACCTGGGCCGGCACAAACGACCAGGCCCGCAGTTCATCCAGCACAGCCCCGCGAATCTTGATGTACGCGTAGGTCTGGAATTCTGCCTGATGAGAGACGTCATAGTTATGTGCGGCCTTGATCAATCCCAGGGTGCCTGCTGAGACAAGGTCGTCATAGGTCAACGGGGGTTTGATATAGGTGGTGACACGCTGCACAATCTTGTGTACCAGGGGCAGGTACTGGACAATGATCTGGTCTTCTCGCTGGGGTGCGTCCTGTTGGGCATACACCTGCTGGGCCAGACGTCTGGAATTGGCCTGAGATTCGTTGGACACAGGCTCGGTACGCAGGACTGCCGGCTTGGAGGGCGTGTAACTGACCACGCCCGGGCCGTTGGCAGGATGTTGCGATAAGTATTTATTCATGGCTGCCACGGTTTTGTTCCTCTTCCTGGTTCATCTGGCTTTTGACTAAGGCACTCATAATGATCTTGTTGACCATTTTGACAGCGCAACGACTCAAAACATACAGGATAAACGCACAGATCAGTGCACGTTTGCAGCAGGTTAAGGGAGACAGTCGACACAGGCTGCCGGCGCAGGCCACACCAAAGAAGGCGGCCACGGCCAATTGAATCGAAAAGATTTTTGAGTTGATGATCATAAAGCCTCATACCTCATGTATTACGGACTCCCCGCCATCGACATCTGATCTTGATGCAATGCCTGATTCTTCTGAGTATCCAGGCACACAGTGCCAATGGGTTCAATCTCCGTGCCAATCACAATTTCATCGTACGCGATCACAGGCAGGGTCGAGATCACACGGGCCAGCATGGCCGCCAGATTGCTTCTGAGTCTGGAGTCGCACAGGAGCACCATGTTGTCGTGGCCTTTGTCTGTGACCTGCTTCCAGACCTGAGCCACCTGATGGCTGAAGGCCATGGTGGTTTCCGTGTCCAGCGTCAGGTTCAGGCGGTCCCCTTCCTGACGTGACTGGTTCAGCAGTTGATATTCGAGATTCGGGTCCAGGGTGATGGCCAGAACCTTGCCCTGCTCGGTCTTGTATTGATCTGTGATGGTGCGTTTTAGATCCTTGCGCACCAGTTCAGTGAGGATGTCCGGGTTCTTTGTCTTGCCGGCATGCTCACCCAGAGACTCCAGAATCGTGGCCAGTTCACGCACGGGAATACCGTGTGAGAGCAGGTTTTTCAGAATGCGTTGAAGCATGCCCACGGAGACCAGTTCGCCCACCACATCGCGCACGAGGGAGGGTTGTGTGCCGCCAAGCCGATCCACCAGCAGTTGTACGTCTTCTCGAGTAATCAATTCCTGGGCATGTTTTCGCAGGGTTTCCGATAGGTGGGTGATAAACACGGATTCCGGATCGATCACGGTGTAGCCGCTGAGTTCCGCCTTTTCCCTGTCCGTCTCTGGGATCCACAGGGCAGGCAGTCCATACACCGGTTCTGTGGTCTCAATGCCCTCCAGCTTGACCAGTGAAGCGCCCGAGTCCATGGCCAGAAGCATGTTGGGCTCCAGTTGACCGGTGGCAATCGCATGATCGAACAGGCGAATCTCATAGGTGTTGGGCTGGAGGTTGATGTTGTCTCTCAGCCGGACGAGGGGGACGATAATGCCGAGCTCCTGCGCGAAACGTCTGCGCAGGGCACCAATGCGATCAAAGATGGTGCTTTCCTTATTGGGGTCTACCATGCTGATCAGGCGAAGCCCGACCTGTACGGATACCCGGTCAATGTCCAGGAGGTCTTCCACCGGAGATTTCTGAAGTTTCTTTTTGTCGGTCGGAGTCTTTTCTTTTGTCGCCTCTTCTTTTCTGGCTCGACCTGCAAAATGACCGGTGAGGCCTGTGCCCGCGGCAAGCATGAGGAAGGGAATCGGGGGCAGGCCTGGCACCAGGGCCAGACCGGCGATAATAACCGCTGCAATCGTGAGAGGTTGTGCTGATTTGAGGAACTGGCCTGACAGGTCCTGACCCACACTCTTGCTGGAAGAGATTTTGGTGACCAGAAAACCGGAGCTGATGGAGATGATCATGGAAGGGATCTGGCTGACCAGACCGTCACCAATGGACAGGATGGAATAGGTTTCCATCGCACTGGTGAGGTTCATGCCGTCCTTATAGCCGATACAGATGCCGCCGATGAGATTGACAATGGTGATGATAATGCCGGCCTTGGCATCGCCTCGAATGAATTTGCTGGCACCATCCATGGCCCCGTAAAACTCACTCTCCTTGACAATCTTCAAACGGCGTTCATTGGCCTGGGCCTCAGTGATCATGCCCGCGTTGAGGTCCGCGTCAATGGCCATCTGTTTACCGGGCGTGGCGTCCAGTGTAAACCGTGCCGACACTTCACTGATGCGCTCAGCACCCTTGGTCACCACAATGAACTGAATCACAAACAAGATCAGGAAGATGACCATACCGACCACGAAACTACCGCCTGTCACAAAGCGGCCAAAAGTCTCTACAATGCGACCTGCGTCACCCTGGAGCAGAATCAGTCGGGTGGATGCCACATTGAGAGACAATCGAAAGAGTGTGACAAACAACAGCAGGGAAGGGAATGTGCTTAGTTCCAGGGCTTCCTTGGCCGACAGTGTGACAATGAGGACTGCAATCGACAGGGAAATGCTGCAGGCCAGCAATAGGTCCAGCAGGGGCGTGGGCATGCGTACCAGCAGGGTGGCCAGGACCGTGACAATGGCCACGGCCATGACGATATTGCTCTGAGATGCCCCTCTTAAACTGTCCCGACTTTCAATTTGCTGGGCCATGAAGCCATGTACTCCTCTATAAGATCATTCAACGGATTAATCGGTCTCAGGGGCTGCTTCAGCAGGGCCCCCCAGGAGTTCTTTGATTTTGATGGCGAATTTATCGTCCACCACCACGACCTGGCCTGTGGCGAATTTGGCGTTTTTTATGTACAGGTCTACAGGATCGCTGATGGGTTTATCCAGTTTGATGACAGCCCCTGGGCAGAGTTTCAGCAGCCTTTGAATGGAGATCTCAGTCTGGCCTACTGCCACGGTCACTGGGACGTCCATATCAAGCAGGATATCAAGGCTGGAGGTGGTCCCTGAGCCGCTGCCCTCGGCGGCCGGTGAAAACTCGGCCACCTGGGCCTGGACCTTATCGTTTTGGACTTCGGATGCTTCTTCAGCAGGTTTCTTTACTTCTTTTTTTGCCATGGTGGCAGTTCCTTGTTTTAGAGTCTTGAGACTAGTCGTTCAAAATTAAGCGTTTTGTGTGATCTTCACGGCATAGTGATCCTCACATTGAACTGGTATGCCGTAGAATACCAGGCGATCATCTACTTTAAGTGCGACAGGATCATCCAGGTCTTTGCCCAGAAGCAGGACATCACCCACATGCAGGTCCATGGCCTGTTCGAGTGTCAGTTGAACGCTGGCAAATTCCGCGGTGACTGACAGGGGGACGTGATTGACATGCTGACGCATGGTTTCAGCCAGTTGACCTTGAGAGGGTGACGCAGTTTGGGTCATGCCTTCCAGGCTCCGGCCCAGTTGAACACAGGGCATCACCAGGGTCATTTCTTGTGCGGTGTCTTCAGAGGCCTTGGGATTCCGGAATCGAAAGGTGAGCGTACAGAGCTCATCTGTGTCCACCAGAGGCGTGTTCATGTGCGCCACGGACAACGGGGGCAGGGCGACGAGGTCATATGGGGAGCCGGCAGAAAAGGCCTCCACCAAAGACACGGCCACATCAGACAGGAGCGTGACTTCCAGAGGCGACATGGACCGGGATTCGCCGGGATTCGATGCATCACCCAGCAGGCGAGTCTGCCAATCCTGCGTGGTGGCAGTGGGCAGAGCCAGGGTGCCCTGCAGGGTCTTGTCGTCGGTTCGAAAGGCCAGAAATGCATGGGTTTTCAGGGCCTTGTCTTTGTATTGTGCAGCCGTGGTCTGATGGATGGTGGTCAATTCAACGACAAAATCGTTCCTGAAGGCTCGCTTTAATGCGCATGCCAACAGGGGGGTGACTTTTTCGCCAAAATCCGTCACCGCCTGAATCTGAGCAGTATCAAAGTACCTGATCTGGTTCCAGTCATACTGATCGAGGGCAGCCTCGTCGATCTCATTGGGTTCCGGACGAGACCCGATGGCCGCCAGAATCTGTTGCATCTTAAGTCTGTTTTGCATAGGATTTAAACACTATTGAATGGCAAAGCCCTCAAGCAGAATTCGGCCGATCTGCGGTTCAGCATTGGGAAACAGTTTCTCGTTAAAGGCCTCCAGGACCTGGGCCTGAATACGTTTGAGATTTTTTTCTCCTCGAGCGTCATCCAGGGACAGGCCGGCCAGGAAGATGGTCAGCCAGTCTCTCAGGTTTCGTTCCTTTTCCTCCAGGAGAAGCCGGCCCTTTTCCTCACTCAGTGTACTGTATATTTCCAGGGTCAAGGTCGCACGCACATAGCGTGACGCACTAGGTTCGTCCAGATTGGCCAGCACAGGCTGCATTTCGTAAAACCAGGTTTTTCGCGGATCCTTTGTTTTGTCATTCGACGGCTGGTCTGACGGGAGAGATCCCGAGCCGTTGTTGACACCTGAGTTGCCTGAGATTCCGGCCATGACAATAGGCTTGGGCCGCATATCCACCAGGACTTTGCCCAAAAAGAAACCCGCCACGGCAAAAGCCAAAATAATTCCGCCCACGATGGACCCGGTCACAATCTGGGCCTTCTTTTCAGAGGGTTTGTTTTCTTCTGTTTGTTCTTCCGGTTCTTCTTGCTTTTTTTGTTCTTTAGCCATGAGTAATTGCCTTTGTTCCTGTGTTTGACTCTAGTTTCAAGCAGGTTGCAGGTTGTCTTGCGCTCGATACCGCTTCATCTTATCCCGTAATGTTCGATCACTGATCCCCAGAATCCTGGCTGCCTTGGTCTGGTTGCCGCTGGTTTGATCCAGGGTGTTGAGAATCGCGTGTTTTTCCACCTGGTCCAATGGCATGCCGCCAAGGTCCTTGATGGCTGTGACTCGATCCCTTGGCATGGTGGTATTGTCTTGCGTTATGGGCTGTAATTCATCGAATAGCCAGGAGACGTCCGCCAGAGACAGCATCGGGCCGTAACCCAGCACAAGGCTGGTGCGAACCACATTGCGCAATTGTCTGATATTGCCGGGCCAATGGTACTTGGCAAAGAGATCCATCATGCAGGGATCCAGTTGTGTAATCTGTCGCTGAGACTGGTGTGCATACTGGTTGACAAAATACCATGTCAGATCTGCCAGGTCATCCAGACGTTGTCTCAAGGGCGCCAGGACAATGCGTACGCCGCTGAGGCGATAGTACAGGTCTTGCCTGAATCGCCCCAGAGCCACTTCCTGGTGCAGATCTTTGTTGCTTGTACTGATAATCCGGACATTGACCTGGATCGAGGTATTGCCGCCCACACGTTCAAAGTCCTGCTGTTCGAGCACACGGAGCAGCTTGGCCTGAAATTTGAGCGGGGTTTCTGTGATTTCATCCAATAGGAGGGTGCCGCAGTGGGCCATTTCAAATCGACCTTTTCGTTGGGTGTGGGCGCCCGTAAAGGCCCCTTTTTCGTGTCCGAACAATTCACTTTCCAGCAGGGTGTCACTGAGTGCGGCACAGTTGACCCGGATGTAGGGGCCTTGAGTGCGTTTGCTGTATTGGTGGATCAGATAGGAGATCAACTCCTTGCCGGTCCCGCTTTCTCCATTGATCAGCACGGGCATCGAGGTCGGGGCAATTTTTTTTGCCAGTGCGAGAGTCTGAAACCACTTCGGGCTCGACCCTATCAGTGTGCTTTGAATCGTATTGGCTGAACCCCCTGCAAGCTCGCAGGCGTGTACCGGATGGTTGGGCAGGTTCTTGTTTACCAGATCCACGACTTTACGCTTGATGAGGGGTTTGAGCAGTACATCGTCAAATCCGACCTGGAGTGCATCGACCACGCACTCCGCCAGCTGGTCGGGGGTATGATTTTTCATGCATGCCATGAGAATGGTGGGCACTTCAGGTGCGTGGGCCCGGATGGTCTTGAGCAGAGTCAGACCCTGCTGCCACTGATCAAACCAGGTGGCTGTGTCAGACAACATGCCGCAAAAGACCATGTCATAAACATGCTTGTTCAGTGAGGCTTGGCTTTTCTCAGTCGTGCAGGCTACCGTGGCACGAATCGACTGCTGGGCCAGGACTTCCAAGAGTACGCGTGTGGCCTCTTGATCTTGGTCAATGATCAAGACACTGCCATTGACGACTCTGTCAGCTTTGACTGCACCGGCTTTTGTTGTTTGAGAATGACTCATCATGGTTCTACTGCGTTTCGTGTTATTTCTTGCTGTTGCTGTCCACATGCGACTTTATTTCAGTGACCAGGGCCATGGGCTTTTCCCTGATTTCCCAGGTGATGCATTGGCCCTTGACCCGGGCCAATTCCGCCCAAAGACTGTGAGGGTGCTCTGAAATGAGCTGCTTGTACATCCTCATGGTCTTGTCAGGATCTGACTGCTGCAGGCAATTGCCAATTTGGAATAGAAGCCAGGCCTTGTCTTCTGACGGTGCCATGGTCTTCCTGTTCAGGCGGTTGAGTGTTTCTTCATAGTAGAGGGCTGCCTGGGGATAGGTTTTGCTGTGGAATAGGATTTCAGCCAGGGCCTCCGGATCAAGGACCTTTTCCGGAGACTGGGAAAGCAGACCCAAGGCCTCAGTGGTTTTGGGGGTCAGCATGGAATTTGAATCGTGGATATCGTTGGAAGCTGCCGGGATCTCGCTGGGTCCGGGGGCCCTGATAATAATCACGGGCTGGTTTCGTTTGGATAGAGACGACGGCTCTGTGGCAGGTTGATTGGCATCCGGGGATGTGACTTCGGTCTCAGGTTTTTGAAGGTTGGAGAATCGCAGAGATTTTAGCTTTTGGAGAGTATTTTGGAGTTTCTTTTTACTCTCCGTATCCTTGCTGGTGGCCCTGGCTGGACTGGTTCGATCGCGCCAGGCTTCACGGGAAGCGTCCGTTTTCGGCAGATCTGTGAGCACCAGGTCATTGGCCGATTCCATGCCCCTGGAAACAGGGTCGACCTGTCCAAAGAGAATGGGGGTATAAAGACAGACAGTCACCAGCGTCCAAAGTCGCCATGATCTGACACTGTCATGTATTGAGAGTCTCTGCATGTTGCCTATTTCCATTGCCCCATTAATGCCAGGGCCGCTTTGTCATAGTTTTTTTTGTGGGTATAGGCCTCCGCCAGGAGTTGGGACGCCTTGTGTACGAGCGATGGGTCCGGTCCAAGTTTCAGTACGCCTTCACACACGGAGATGGCCTGGTCGTCCTGGTTGAGTTCCAGGCAAACCTGCGCCAGCGTCAGTGCAATCTCGTGAGACAGCGGGCCGGCCTCCCCCTTGATCAGCGTGCTGCTTAATTCTTGTTGCGCATCGACCAGTTCTCCTTTTTCAATAAGGCTTAAGCTCAGTTCAAAACTGATTTTAGCATTCAGGGAAGGAGATATGACGGAGCCTTTGGTGTGTTGAAGCAATCCAATGGCACGGTCCATGAAGCCCGCATTTCTCAACACACGACTCTTGACTAGGTCCAATTCCATGATGTCACTTGACGTGAGCTGGGCATTGAAGGCATTTTCAAGCACGTCAATGGCCTCCATGGGATCCTGTTGCTCCATATAACCACGAACGAGACTCGTCAGCGTTTCCAGGTATTCTTTTTTGTCAAGGTCCCCCTCCAGTGCATGTTGAAAGGCCTGGCAGGCCAATTTAGAGTTCCCCAGACCCAGGAGACTTTTGCCGAGCGTCAGAAAGGCAGAAGAGAGTTCTTTGTCATTTTTCCCCTTGACGAGTTTGATGTACTGAGCAAGCCACAATTGAGCAGATTCATAGTCCTTGATTTCGTAGAAGCAGCGACCTGCGTTCAGGGCAGCAATGGTGCGCGATTCGTCTGACAGATTCAGATAGAACACCTTCCTGTAGAGCTTGGCTGCTTCCTCGTGATTGCCCAGCCGAGTCAGGGTTTTTGCCAGACGCAAAAATGCCTCAGTGACAATAGGCACATCCACATATTGCTCTACCAGTTGTTCAAGATCTTCCCGGACACCGACAGCATCGTGCAGTTCTTCTTTGACCTGGCTGGAATAAAGCAGGGCATAGGGGGCCAGATCGGTGATGGAGTATTTGGATGTCACCAGTTTGAATTCACTGATCGCCTCATGCTGGATGCCCAGCAGTTTGTACAGGAGGCCTGAGGTGAAGTGGGCATTGGCAAAATAGGGTGATTCAGACCCGAAGAGTAAATACTGCTGCCACATGAGGATGGCTTCCTGTGCCAGCATGTCCACCTGCGCTGACACCAACGAAGTATTCATTGGATTCATCACATGAATCGTGTGGGTGTCGTCTATGTGGGCCAGCAGTCCGGCACAGCCGGCGGCCAGGCCGATGGCCGTCTGATCGATGACATCCTGGATGAACAGCGAAATGGCTTGTTTTCTGAGTTCCACATGATTGGCGCCCTCATGCCAAACCACTTCCAGGGAAGCATTGGCACCAAACCGGGCGAGTACCTCATCCACTGCCATGCGGTGACAGGACAAAGACCAGAGAGTCTGTGCGGTCCGGCTGTTTTTTGTAATGGATGGCGTCAGAAGCATTGCGGGCAGAAGATCCTTTTCCTTTGCCAATGCCTGGCGAACCTGTGTTTCATTCAATTGATGCCAAGGACTCTTGATCATGGGCAGATTAGGGCACAGGGAACTGGGGAGTTGAGAATCTGCATCACGAAGAGCCAGCGCTTGCTTGGTGGTGGCCTGGGCCGCCAGAAAACAACAGGTTTGTCTGAGGTCAGCCAGCCATTCAGGAGGTTGGTCCTTCAAGGCATTCAAAAGGCTCAGGGCTTCACAGGCTCTGGCTCGGGCTGGCATAAATTGATTCTGGTTCAATTGAAATCGGCTCAAGTAGTAGTTGGCCATAACGCGAATGGAGGGCGTTTCACTTTTGGTGACCGAAGTAAGAAAGCGTTTGGCCGGGATGGATTCCTGATTCATGGCCAGACACAGCGCTTTGTGCAGGGTCAGATAATCAGAAAAGGCCGTTTGTTTATCATCCGGCGGCAAGTACTGCTGTATTTGCTGGTACACGGAATAGGCCTGGCCATAGTCACCCACGTCGAACAGGTCCTGCGCAGTTTGTAAGGAAATAGGGCCGGTCAGGGCGACGGGTTCGGAGACTTGGGGATTCACTGGTTCAGAGTAGGCAGCTGTGTCGCGGGGCAGCACTGCATTGCTTTCTGCAGGTTCCTGGGTGACCAGCGCGGGGGGGGGCTGCATCCGGGTATCGAGTGATGGTTCCAGGTTGGCATCTGCCAGGGTGGTCTTGGGGGTTTTGAATACGGCATAGGCGAGAATGATTGCAACCCCGAGAATGGTGCCGGCCAGAACCTTTTGCAACATGGAGAAGCTTGGCCCAGGACCCCTTGACAATCTGGGCGTCATCCCTCTGAGTCTCTCAGGTATCTTGGCTGCCGTGGCCTTGGTGCCAGTTTGAATCCTTGTCAGCAGTTGATACAGCGAGTTGTCCCCTGCAAAGATATCTTGCGCGCTGTAGTCATTCTGTACAGGACCGTCAAAAAGATCTGCATCCGAAGGTACAGGTGACTTTGGCTCTACACTGCTTGGTTGTTCGTTTTTATCTGTCATTTTAATAGTGTAAATCCCAAATCAATAGGAGTTGTCCAAAAGGACCTACTGGTCTTGGGTGTTTTTCGAGGTAATAACTGCAATAATTATGCCAGATGTTTACTTCACAGAAGAAATGGGCAAAAGGTAGGTCATTGGGGTGTTAATCTCTGCCTGGTATGCGTGTGGATTGGCAATGTCAGAATGTGAGACGCTGCAAGGACGCTGATGTGTGATATTGAGACAAGGCCAGGCTAATTGGTGAGCACAGGGTCAGGGGTTTCGGATTCGTCCTGACTATGTTCAATACTGTGCTGCTTGACCTTTGAGTACAGTGTGGCTCGGCTGATGCCCAGCAGTTCTGCGGCCTTGGTTTTTTGCCAGTTGGTTTTTTGCAGGGCCTTGGCAATGAGTTCACGCTCTGCTTTTTCCAAAGAAAAGTCTTTGGCCTTGTCTTCACGGTCTTGTGCAAAAACAGGCAGGGCTTGCTCTGCATTGATCACAATACTGCTTAGCCCGATTTTATCTGTGGGCTCCAGCAGAATGGCCCGTTCAATCACATTTTTGAGTTCCCTGACATTGCCTGGCCAGTGATGGGTCTGCAGGGCATCCAAAGCCATTTGCGTGAAGCCCCGGATGGTGCCGGTCTTCTCAGGGCAGATGGTGGAGGTTTCAAGGAAGAACTCAGACAGCAGGGCGATGTCCTGGCGACGTTGCTCTGTGGTCAGGGGCGCCAGAGAGATGGGGAATACATTCAAGCGGTAATACAAATCTCTGCGAAAGCGATTGGCCGCCACTTCGTGACTCAGGTCACGGTTGGTGGAGGCCACGATCGTGGCTCGACAGCGTATCTCCTTGGTGCCGCCCACTTTTCGGAAGGTTTTTTCCTGGATCACTCTCAAGAGCTTGGCCTGCATGTCCAGAGGCATTTCGCTGATCTCATCGAGAAACAGGGTGCCGTCTTCGGCCAGCTCCAGCAGGCCGGTCTTTTCTCTATCAGCACTGGTAAACGATCCCTTGGCATGTCCAAACAATTCGCTTTCCAGAAGATTGGCTGTGAGGGCCGCACAGTTCACTGCGATAAAGGGTTTGTCTGCATGCCGTTGTAGATGAATGGCCTTGGCCACGACTTCCTTGCCCGTGCCGGTGTCCCCTACGAGCAGTACAGGATTACACTGACTGGACCCCACAACCTCAACCATCTTGAGGGTGTGTTTCATGGCGGGGCTCTGGCCCACGGCCCCTGCATTGGAGGCCAGGTCATTCAGGAAAAAATGAGGTGTCTGGTGTTTTGGTTTGGAGGTGATCAATGGCCTTGCCAGGGCTTCAAAACCGGGGAGATCCGTACAATCGTCCAGGCAGGCACTGGCACCCGCATCCCTATAGGACTCTGCCAGGTCAGGGTCTGCATTCACTATGATGACGGGAATGTCACCGAGAGAGTCTGTCTGGGTCAGGAATTGAGCAACGCAGTCAGGTCCGAAAATATGGTCGAAGACAATCAGGTCAGGTCTGGTTGTCTGGATGATCTCATGTGCTTCAATGAGATCATCGGCCATGTACACGTCGGCAGCCGAGTGCTGCGACAGTGTCTGAATTCGGCGATCCTTGCCGATTGCTACAATCCGTTGTCCCATAGACATGGCCCTAAAAAAACATCATACTTGATTCGGTGCAGTTGTGTCTGAAGGTCTTTTCGAATTAAGCATGTCAAAGACGTTCATCATTAAAAAAAGAAGCGTACTTAATCGCTTCTTGTCAAAAGCATACCCCAAGTCATTAAAGCATACACACAATGAAAAACTGTCACTCTTTCAAAGTATTTTTAGATTCGGCATACAGACGTGGACAACTTTAGCATTTTATGGGACGAGCCGATAATATTATATTTGAAAAATGTCACTTTAATGTCACTTTGTGGGGCAAATGAAGTCTGGCAGATCTCCTGCGTGGGTTTGAGACGTATTCCGTGTGACTTTTTTCGGACCTTGTCTGTGTCGTTGCCGACGTTGAAAACTTAAGAAAAAAATATGTGATTCGACAGAGGCCCGGTGACGGGAAGTCTCTGTCTGGGGCGGGGCACACGACTGGGCGGCGCTGGACGGAGGCGGCTGTGGAAATAATTGCCGGATGGACGTACGGATGTTCCAGATTCTATACATCTTCCCGGGGAGGAGCGCTGTGATCGGGTTGGATTGAGACATTTATAAGTAGCTTGAATACATATAGATAGAGTGAAACATGGGGGGGCGGTGACTTTGGATGGCACGCCAATTGCTATTGTCTTATGTCGCAATAGAAGCCTAGATACATTAAGACCGTGCAGTTGATGGAGTACACAATGGGCATAACAGGAACCACGTCAGCCAGCCAAGTTCAAATGGACTACATGAAACTGCTGGTGACTCAAATGCAGAATCAAAATCCTCTGGAACCTATGGACAACGACCAGATGACGTCTCAGTTGACACAAATTTCTCAACTCGAGCAGATGGAGTCACAAACCTCCAGCTTCGCCAAGGTTCTGGAGACAACAGAACACAGCTACGCCACGTCCCTTCTGGGCAAAGAGGTATCCTTTTATGTGACCACCGAGTCCGGAGAGTTGGCCACGGCCACAGGCGTGGTGGACCTTGTGACCCGCGAGACGAACGGTCAGGTGCAATTGTCTGCTGGGGGACAAACATTCTCCATGGAGGATGTGGCTGCCATCAGAGAGTTGTGAGCTTCCGGACGTGAGTGGAGTGCAATGTCAATCTAGAACGAGATGACCATGGCCTGTTAATCAGGTGATGGTTAAGTAGCAACAAATAGTTAGGAGTTTCAATTATGGGTTCAGCATTAACAGTAGGCGTGACAGGGCTTAAAGCGCATCAGAGCATGCTCGATGTCGCAGGCAACAATCTGGCCAATGTGAATACCACGGCATTCAAGGCCAGTCAGATCACCTTCTCGGAAATCCTCGGCGAGACAGTCAAGAATGCGTCACAGCCTTCAAGCACCACAGGCGGCACCAACCCCATCCAGGCCGGAAGCGGCGTGGGTGTGGCCATGGTGTCCCCGAACCTGATGCAGGGCAACATGGTCAGTACCAACAATCCTCTGGATTTGGCACTCAATGGTGAGGGCTATTTTGCTTTGAGTGATGGTCAGCGTGAGGTCTATACCAGGGCCGGTGCCTTTGGTGTGGACGCCAATTCGAATCTGGTTGACCCGGCCACAGGTAATCTGGTGCAGCGTATTGGGTCCGTGGGTGAGGCTGAAGGTTTTCAGGTGTCAGGTGTGTCTAGTATCACGGTGCCTTATGGTGTGGCCATGCCTGCTGTTGCCACATCTTCTGTGGAGGTGTCCGGGAATTTAAGCGCAGATGCTGTGCTGGCCACGCCCCAGACCAATGTCCTGGAATCGTCCCTGGCTTTTACCACCAGCGATGGCGAAACCGCCGTGGCCACGACCCTGATCAGTGCACTGGATCAGTTTTCAGGCACACCCGACGACGGGGCGCTGGCGATTTCCGGGTATAACATGGACGGGACAGCCCTGACGCCCGGCACGGCCCTGACCGTGGATGCCGCCACGGATTTGCAGGATGTGCTTGACCATATCAATGCGGAGCTTGCGACGGTTGCCAATCAAAACGCGGATGGTACCTATGGCGTGGCGACTTTGTCCGGGGGCAAGATCGTGATTACGGATGGGGCCAGTGGGTACAGCAAATCGGATCTGGGTATGACCTATACGGCCGGCAGTACTGAAACCTTTACCATGCCTGATTATTTTGAAATAGCCACCGTAGGTGGAGATGAGGTCAAGAATCTCAACATCACGGTCTATGACTCCCAGGGCGCTGCTCAGGTGATGTCTGCGGCGCTGGTGCGAACAGGCACTGACAATGTCTGGGATATGGTTTTGACTTCTATCACCGGCAGCGTCAGCGAGATGACAACCGCAGGCCGACGCATCGAAGGGGTGACCTTTGATGCTGCCAATGGTGCTTTTGCCGGTTTGACCGGGTCTGATACACAGGCCTTTACCGTGACCTTTGCGCATGACGCGAGTAATCCTCAAGTGTTTGCCGTGGATATGGGAACCGTGGGAAAATTTGATGGCTTGACTCAATTTGCAGGCACATCCACTGCGGCGGCCACAGATCAGAATGGCTATAGTTCAGGTCTTTTGAAATCCGTGACAGTGGATACCTCCGGCACTGTGATTGGGGCCTTTTCAAATGGCATCAAGAAAGACCTGGCGTCCATTAAAATCGCCACTTTCCAGAATGCGGCGGGCTTGGAGCGCGTGGGCAACGGGTACTATATTGCGTCTGCAAACTCCGGCCAGGCAGTCGCGAGTATGGCTCAAAGTGGGAGTGCCGGGAGCATTAAAAGTGGGTCACTCGAAAAATCCAATGCGGACGTGTCCACTGAGTTTGTGAATCTTATCCAGGCCCAGAATGGTTTCCAGGCCAGCGCCAGGACCATTAAGGTGGCCAATGACATTCTGGGCGAATTGGTAAATCTCATCAGATAAGGTGTTGGAATTGATCATGACGCTTGATGGCCTGATATGCAATATGATGCAGGGACTGATTCTGGCATTGACCCCATCCGAAAGGTGGCAGGCAGCCAGGGCGCCGGCACCCGGTCAGCTGACCAATCGTTGGTTTATTCTGGGGTGCGTCATTGTGCTGGTCGTCCTGACGGCGCTGTTGTTCTGGGTGAGCCTGCATCGGATTCGTCAGGAGCATCAAATGAGCGATCAGCGACTCATTGATATGGCTCAGGAGAAGGCATTGACGGTGCGCGAATGTCAGATCCTTAAGGCCATTGGCAAGTTTTCAGGTCTGCGCCGTTTGCAGTCTGTGCATTCGAATCGCGTGGCCTTTGAACGAGGGGCGGCGAAGATGATTGGGCAGACCCTGTCTGACAAGGGGCCGCGGGAGAAAGAGCAGTTGGCTGCCGAAGTCTCCCTGTTGAGAGAAAAAATGGGTTTTGGCAGGGCCTATGCCGCCATGGGGACGACTCAATCCAGATCCTCGAGCAGTCGAAAGATTCCCGTGGCCAAGTCGGTGACTCTGCTGCCCGTGCCTGCCGGCAATGCCAAACCGATAGAGGCCATGATCCACGGTAATACAGATTATGAGTTGAGTCTGCAATTGACAAACTCGATTAAGGTCACGTTTGGCGGACTGTGGACAGTGCGTTATTTCCTGGGTGCCTCTGTGTGGGAGTTTGATACATCCGTGATTAGCTATGATGGCACGATTCTGGTCCTGACCCACAGCGATCACATCAGATTTGTGAACCGTCGTCGCTTTGTGCGTGCGTCCGTGATACGACGTGCCCTGGTGGCAAAGTTCCCATTTGAACAGACCTTGGAATGGACAGAGCCTGCGATCAAGGCAAGGAGTCGTGGCAAGAAGGTCGTTCCGATTCACCCCATCGATCAGTATGGTGCCCCTGAATTTATATCTGCGACAGTCACGGAATTGGGCGGACCAGGGCTTCGTATTGAGACGTTGCTTGAGGCCAAAATTGGGGAACGCGTACTGGTCGTGTTTGATCTGGACTTAGAACCTCTGGCGTCGGATGACCCGACTGTGAGGCATACCAAAACACGTTTAATTGAAGACATTGGCGAAGTCCGCCATGTCAGACACCTTGAAAAGGGCGTGTCTATGGCCGTGGAGTTATGCGGTTTAAAAGACGCTGATGTCAACGAGTTGATTCGCGCGACCAATGCCGCCTTGATCAATATCAATGAAACAAAGACAACGTCACAGGTCAAAGAGAGTCACATGGTGACACAAGAGGTCAGTGCATGAGGACCAGACAATGTCGGACATAGCTGCCATTATCAGTGCCAGAAGCGAGGCTCTGTCACTCGAGTTTGAAACCATTGCGCATAACCTGTCCAATGTCAGTACCAATGGCTATAAGCGCCGCATTAATGCGTTTTCAAAGGCCCTGGAAGAGCAGGGGGCTGAGACGATGGATGAGAGCGGGTATGACCAGGCCGCCAAGTACAGTACCTACGATTTTACGCAGGGACGTATGATTGAAACGGGGCGTCAGCTGGATGTTGCCCTGAGTGGCAAGGGCTTTTTCGTGATTGAGACTCCGGACGGCCCTTTGTATACACGTAATGGTATGTTCCGCATCAATTCAGACAGCCAGTTGGTGGATTCTGAAGGACGCGTGGTGGCCGGGGAATCCGGTCCGATTACGCTGCCTGCCGCGACCAGCCTTGACCAGATCAGTGTGGCACGCAATGGTACCATTTCGGCCGATGGATTACCTGTGGGCCAACTGCGGCTGGTAGATTTCAAAGAAAATGAAACCAAACTGGTCAGTGCCGGGCTCAATTGTTTTGCCGCGCCTGAAGGATTGGAGGCGGACCCGGCAGACGCGCTGAGCGTGCATCAGGGATTTCAGGAAGGGTCCAATGTCCAACTCTATGAAGAAATGGTGGACATGATGATGGTCACCCGTATGTATGAGGCCAATATGCGTTTTTCAAAAGTCGGAAGTGATACCACCCAAAGCCTGATCAATCTGGCTTTGGCCTAGGCCAACGAAACCTGTCAAAGGAGTGATTTCCTATGTTAAGAGCATTTTCAACGGCAGCCACGGGCATGAGCGCCCAGCAGATGATGGTGGATGTCACGGCGAATAACCTGGCCAACATCAACACCAATGGCTTCAAACGCAGCCAGATTGATTTCCAGGACCTCTTGTATGTGCGTATGAAGGAGTTTGGGTCCGAGGTCGCACCGGGTGTGACTTCACCCAGTGGTACTGAAGTGGGAAGTGGCGTGCGCGTGGCCGGGACGGTCAAGGTCTTTACCGGGGGGGAACTGGTCAATACCAGCCGAGATTTGGATGTGGCCATTTCCGGCGACGGCTTCTTGCAGGTGTCCATGCCCGACGGGTCCACACGTTACACACGGGATGGGTCATTACAGAAGGGGCCGAATGGCGAGCTGACCACGGGGTCCGGGTACCTGATTAATCCGGCCATTACCATCCCCACAGACGCGGTAGGCGTGACCATCGGCAAAAACGGCAGTGTCAATGTCATGGATTCTACGGGGACTCTGTCTGTGGCAGGGACGCTTCAAATCGCACGCTTTCCCAATGCCTCAGGGCTTTCCAGTGAAGGGGACAACTTGCTGGCAGAGACTGAGGCCAGTGGGACACCGACGTTGGGGCAACCTGGTGACAGTGGGTATGGCACAATTCAGTCGGGTTTCCTGGAAAAATCAAATGTGCAGATGGTGACTGAACTGGTGAATCTGATCACAGCGCAGCGTGCGTATGAAGTGTGTTCACGCACGATCCGGGCCGGTGATGATATGCTGCGAAATGCCATTCAATCTGCAGGTGCTTAGATCGTGAGGCGATTATGAATTTGAAAATACAAGGGGTGTTGTGGCTTGGTTTGGCCCTCATGAGTGGACCGGTCTGGGCCCAGACTCAGACACAGACACAGGATCAGACGCTGCGCATTTATATGCCGCGCAACATTGACATCAAGGGCGCTGTGCCCAGTTTGGGCCAGGTGGCCATCTTGAGAGGTAATGAATCGCTGATCAAAAGGCTGCGGCCCATTGCCATGGGTCGTATTGCCTCGCCCGGCGGTCAGGTAGTGATAGACAGGAATACCATCCTGAGCAGGCTGGCCAGTCATGGGGTCAAGGCCTCTGATGTGACATTGAGCGGGGCCGAGAAGATTGTCGTTCAGCAGCAAAGCACGATCGTGACTTCCAAAACCCTGGCTGACAGGGCCCGGGCCGCATTAAATGACTTTCCCATGCATGAACTGGTGCATCAGGTGACACTGATACAGGTTCCGATCCCTGTGGTTGTGTCGGAGACGGATGAGCCGCTGACTCTTAAGGTAGAGTCCATCAGGCAAGTCTCTGACAATCAGATTCATGTGCGTATGGACGTACTTCAGGGAGACAAGAAGCTGGCCTTTCGCGACGTCGTCTTTGGGTTGAAATTCCGCTTCTATCGCCTGGTGACCACTGTGGATATTGCCTCCGGGACAACTATTAATGACAGCCTGGTGCGTGTGGTTGAGGGCATATCGAATCAGCTCATTCTGGTCAAAGACAACGCCCTGTGGGCCAAAGATGCCCAGGGCAAGATTGAGGTGCGAAAGGGTTTGGTGGCGATGAGACACCTGCCTGCCGGTGTGGTGCTTCGCCCCGGTATGATCGGCACCCCAGACAAAGAGATCCTGGTGAAACGCCGTCAGAATGTGGTCATCCGTCTGGAAAACCTGGGCTTGATGGTGTCTGCCATAGGCGTGGCACAGGATGAAGGGAGCGTCGGTGATATCATCAGGGTCAAAAATGCAGATTCCAGCCGAATGATTATGGCCCAGGTGAAAGCAGATGGCAGTGTAGCGCCGGTTCTTTAAAACCCATGAGGCATTAAAATGAAATCAAACTATTGGATTCGATTGACAGTCATGTTCGTCTTGGTCTTGAGCCCGGTGTCCGTGGTGTCGGCAGGTTCGATCTGGGCCAAGAAGGGTGACACTTCCGTGGCACAGTATACGGATGATGTGGCCAGCAAGATCGGGGATATTTTGACCATAAAAATATCTGAGGCGAGTGCGGTGAACAACAAGGTTCAGCGGGATTTGAAAAAGGAGACCACGAAGTCCAACACGTTCAACGGTGACCTGGACATTGTGACAGACAATCATGATCTGATACCGCGCATGCCGGGACTCACCATGGGGGCAGATTCGACGAACGAGTTGAAGGGTCAGTCCGACTACAAGGATACGCGCAGTTTTGTGGACAGTATGACGGTGGTGGTCCAGGACGTGCAGCCCAACGGCAATCTCGTCATCATGGGACGCCGTGAGCGTGATATTGCAGGGGATATGCAACTCATTGAAGTCAGCGGCCTGGTGCGTCGAAGTGACATTGCGTTTGACAACACTATCAAGAGTGAACAGGTGGCAAACTTCTACCTGTCCACCACGCTAAAGGGCGTGTCCAAGACGTATAATAAACAAGGATGGCTGGGATCGCTGTTCGACATTCTTTGGCCTTTCTAGTCTTCCGGGAAAGAGATCATTATGAAAAATAGACAGGCAGTTCTGAGTCTCCTGTTGTTGTGTTCTGTGGTCGTTCAGGCCGAACGCATCAAAGACATCGTTGATATTCAGGGGGTTCGAAGCAATACGCTCGAGGGGGTGGGGCTGGTGGTTGGCCTCGCTGATACGGGTGACAGTACCCTGCCGTCCCAGCGTCTGCTGACCAATATCCTGCGTCGGTCCGGTCTGGTATTTTCCACGGACAGCATGAAGAGCGGGAATATTGCTGTCGTGATTGTGACAGCCCAGCTGGGACCCTTTGCCCGGGAGGGATCGCGTCTGGACGTGGATGTGTCGTCCGTGGGTGATGCCAAGAGTCTGTCCAGAGGCAAACTCCTGATGACTGAGCTATACGGTGCGGACGGGCAGGTGTATGCCGTGGCGGATGGCAGCATCTTCATTGGCGGCTGGGCCGCTTCCGGCGAGCAGGCCTCCATGTCAAAGAATCATCAGACCGTGGGGCGTATCCCCGGCGGGGCGGTGGTAGAGCGGTCTGAAATCTCACAGTTTGTGGAACAGGTGGGCATACGACGTTTTGTCACGCTTAATTTGAGAAACAATGACTTTGCCACGGCCGAACGTATCAGCCAGGCCATCAATGGCCTGTTTCTGGACAGTGCCATGGCATTGGATGCCGGCACAATTAAGGTCGAGGTGCCCGAGACCGTGACCGAGACCGGGTTGTCTGGATTTCTGGTGGATATCTTGAAGCCGGAGGTGACCGTGGATGTGCCGGCTGTGGTGGTGATTAATGAGCGGACTGGCACCATTGTGGTGGGTGAAAATGTCGGCATTTCTGAGGTGGCCATTTCTCAAGGCAGTTTGATCGTGAAGGTCAAAGAACAGAAGAATGTGTCCCAGCCCAACACCCCCTTTACAGAGAGCGCCACCACGGAAGTGACGCCTGAAACCATGCTGTCAGTGGAAGAGTCTGAAGGGTTTCTCGTCCCAGTATCCAGGGTCGTGACTGTGTCTGAACTGGCCAAATCTCTCAATGCCATTGGTGCCACCCCTGGGGATTTGATGGCGATCTTTAACGCACTGATACGAGCGGGTGCCCTCCAGGCCAGGCTGGAAATCATGTAAGCGAAGGACATTGGTATGAACATTGATCAAGCATTATCCAGTCAAGAGATAGCCTCTTTCAAGGCCATGCCCCAGATGTCAGAAACCTCCGGGGAGGATCGTGAAAAGATCAAGGAGTTTGCCCAGGGATTTGAATCGGTGTTTATCAGCAATCTCCTGGATCAGATGAGCGGTACGGTGGACTCCTTGAATGAGGACAAGGATGGCGCTGCCAAGCAGATTGACGGCATCTTCAGGATGCAGTTGGCAAGGACCCTGTCAGAGAATGGAAGTCTTGGACTGTCCAAGAGCATTGAGAAGTATGTGTCACATACCTTGGATGCGAAGCATGCGTCTGAGACGACTGAGGGGCAGGCATTATGAGCCGGCATGCACTGGAGATTGAGCGGTGGGTTCTGGATCTGCTGATTGTGCTGAAGCAGGAATCGGAAGCCATGACCCAGGTGGAAACGTGGCTGTCCCAATTGCGGGAGAGCGTCATCCAACGGAATGAGTCTTGCTTGGACGGCTTACTCAAAGAGATCCAGGCCAGGCGGGGTCTGATGCCTGAGCTAGAGGCCAGACGTCAGGGTATTCGGTTGGCCCTGACCACGGTGTTGGATCTTCCATTTGAGCAGGTGACCTTGACAAAACTGGAAAGTCTGCTCACCGGGGAACTGCAACATCAAGTGTCATGTATGAAGACTCAGTTGCAGTCTCAGACTCGGATGCTGCGTGCCCAGCACCAGGGGGCTGTGATGTTCCTGATGGATTGTGCCCGATTCAATCGTCTGTTGCTCAACAGTGTCTTTGACAAGTCACATCAGAGTATGACCACCTATACCCACAGAGGCAATCCAGAGCACACACGATCCTCTGCGCTGGTGAATATGCAGTTCTAAGGCTGAGAAAGATGGAGTTCATCCATGTCAAGTTATGACGTTGCTTTGAGTGGTATCCATGCCGCACAAACCGCATTTGATGTCATTGGAAACAATATTGCCAATGCGGCGACAGAGGGATATCACCGGCAGAAACTGGTGCTGACACCCGTCGTCAGTAGTGGGTCGTCCGGTGTGACGCCCGGTCAGGGAGTGTCTGTTGAGAGTGTCACTCGACAGATCGATACTCTGATGGAGCAGGAGATCTTGAGGCAACGGGCACTTCTGGGGCAGGCGGATCGTGAATCAGTGACATTAAATACGCTGGAAAGTGCTCTGGGGGAATTGTCTACTGAGGGGATTGGACTCAATGCTGCCATGGATGCGATGTTTAATGCCCTGGATGACTTGAGTCTCCATCCTTGGGACAATGTGTATCAAAACCAGATGGTGTCCGAGGCGGAGGCCCTGACCAGCCAATTTCGTTCTCTGGGCGAGACCTTGACCGCCATAGAGGACAATACCAGGCTGGAAGCGGTATCGTCCATTGAAAGGGTCAATGCCCTCGCCCTGCAGGTGGCTGAGATGAACACCGAGATTACGCGCTTGTCTGCAGGCGGCAAAGAAGCCAATAACCTGATCGACCAGAGAGATCAAACGATTTCAGAGTTATCCAAACTGATCGGCGTTTCGATTCAGCGAAGAGACAACAATGTGGTGGACGTGAATATTGGCGGCATTCCCCTGGTCATGGGAGGCGCGAACAGGGACCTGGCCGTGTCGATGACGCAAGACCAGAACCTGGGTATTGTCATTGTGGGATCCTCCGTGGTGAATACCAGTTTGCAGGGAGGGAGCATTGGGGCCTTGTTGTCTTTGCGCAATACCATTGTCAAGGATCTTCACACGGATCTCGATGACTTGGCTGCAGCCATGATTCAGACTATCAATGACTACCATGTGCAGGGGGTGGGATCCTCCGGCTCCTTTTCAGACCTGACCGGTTGGGGCAACAACAGTGAAACCCTTTCTGATCTGACAGGGATGACTGCCGGCTATACCTATATTCGAGTGACGAACACCGCTTCGGGTGATGTCACACGCACGCGCGTGCCTGTGATGCAGGATGCTTCGTCAGACACGCTGACCGAGGTCGCACAATACATCACCGATAATGTGGCCAACCTGACAGCCTCTGTGGGAGGATCCAATCAGTTGTATCTCAGCGCCACCTCCGGGTATACCTTTGATTTTATGCCTCAAGTGTTGTCTGAACCCGATTCCGGCGACATCAGTTTCAGCGGATCGTCAGATCCTGCCGTCTCTTTTGCCGGCGTCTATACCGGCACGGACAACGATACCTACACCTTGACAGTTGCAGGCACCGGCAATGTGGGTGTGGAAGACCCCCTGACGCTAACGGTGACAGACGGCAATAGCGAAACGGTCGCAATACTGAATATTGGCAGCGGCTATGCTGCCGGAGACATGCTGGAGATTGGTGAGACAGGTGTGAAAGTGGCCTTGGGCACGGGGGACCTGGTGGCAGGGGATAGTTTTTCTCTCGAAGTGCTGGCCGATTCGGATACCTCAGGACTGTTGTCTGCCACAGGATTAAATGTCTTTTTCATCGGGACGTCTGCCATCGACATGGCGGTCAGCAGTGCCATTCAAGAGGACTTGGGGCGCGTGGCCAGTTCTCTGGTGGCTGGAGAAGCGGACAACGCCAATGCCGTGCGCATGGCGTCTCTGCGGAATCAAACCATCACGTCCCTGGGGGGCCTTTCCTGCGGACAGTTTTATCGTCGAATCGTGGCCAACGTGGGACAGGATCTGTCCCTCAAAGAGGTTCGTAAGAGCAACCTGGAAGACATTCTTCAAAATCTGAACAATCAACAAAGCGAGGTCAGTGGCGTGGATATCAATAATGAAGCGGCCCAGTTACTGGTGTTCGAACAGATGTTCCAGGCCATGGCCAAGTATATGTCGACGGTGCAAACCTCCATTGAAAGCCTGATGGCTTTTTTATAGTCAGCCGGATCTGTCTGAAGGAATCATATGAGCGGCGTTCTCAATAGTACCTATAACAATATGACATTTTCCCTGTATCGGCACACGGGTGCTCTGACAAAACTTCAGGAGCAGATGGCGACAGGATCTCAGATCAACCGTGCCTCTGATGATCCCACAGGCGCCTACCGGGTCATGGGGTTGAGTACAGAGGAACGGTCATTGAACAATTACACGAGCAATATTCATGAGGCGAGTGATTTGATGCAGACGGCCTCCACCGTCCTGCAGGACATGGCCAGCGCCCTGTCTGAGTCCAAAGTCAATCTGACACAGATTACGAGCGGTACCTATGGCAACGGGGTCACCGGGCAGCAGGCCCGCTCAAGAATGGCCGAGGAAATTGACGACACGCTGGAACGCATGGTGGCTTCTGCCAATACCCAGGTGCTGGGGCAGTATGTCTTTGGCGGCAATGCCAGCAACGCCGCGCCCTATACGGTGACTCGGTCCAACGGCCAGATTACCTCGGTCACCTATGCAGGCAGCGACCAGGCCAGAACGGTTGAACTGTCTCCAGGTGTGACATCCAAGGTTTTGTACAATGGATCCGATTTGTTTCAGTCCGACGATCGTGACACGCCTGTGTTTGAGGGAGTCACGGGCGCGGATGTGGGCTCTGGCACGGCCAGTGTCACTGGTGATGTCTGGTTGACGGTGACGCATGACGGGTCAAATTACAAACTGTCTATCGATGGCGGGGCTTCTGAAGTCACGGTGCCGACCTCCGGTGATGTCAGCAATATAGCCGTGACCAATGCGGCTGGGAAAGTGCTCTATGTGGATGCCGCAAATCTGAGTGCTACAGGCGTGGAAATGGTCTCTGTGCCTGGCACGTACGACGTGTTCAATGCCCTGATCAATCTTCGTGATTTGCTCTTGAATACGCATAGCCTGTCTGAATCTCAACAGGTTGATTTGATTGAGGCGTCCGCCACCAACATTCAAGAACTCAACAGTCTACTGGCTGAAAAGCAGGTGGATATCGGGGCTCGCATGGGATTCCTTGAGAACCATATCAACCGTCTGGAGAATATCAAGTTCAATGTGCAGGAAGAAAGAAGTTCAGTGGAAGAGGCCGACATTGCACAGATCGCCATTGATCTGTCTCGTCACGAGGTGTTGTATCAGATGTCACTGCAAATTACCGCCAAGTTGATGTCCACATCACTGATGGACTTTATTGGATAGTCCAAAGTTGAGGCACGCATTGGCCTGACTTGTGTGATATCTGGACAGGTCTCGCGTTCCGGAGCACATCAAACGTTCTTAATGGGATTTAAAGTTTTCGGCACAGAAATTGCTTTTCCCCTGGTGTTAGCCAAACTACTTTACAACAAAGGATGCCACATGACGGAAGAATCAAAAGAGAAACCGGAAGAGTATCAGCGTGCCTTGGATGCCGCAGAACAAGGTCACTACCCTGAGGCCCTGGCCTTCATCCAGTCGTATCTGGAGACCTCGCCTCGTGACGCCGAAGCGATAAATGATGCTGGCACCATTCTCTGGTGTCAGGGGCACTCCCATGAAGCGCTGTCCTATCTGGAAAAGGCTCGGCAACTCGGACACAATTCACCAGAGATTCTGTGGAACTTATTTGAGGCCTATTTATCCGTGGGACGGGGTCTAGAGGCTGTCAAGCTATTTGATGACATGGAGCGTCAGGGCATTCTTCATGTGGATATACTCAATCGGGCGGCCACCGTTCTAATCGATTCAGGAAATCTGCCGGATGCATTAGCCACACTTGAACGTTCACTGGCCCTTGAATCTCGACAGGCGATTCTGGAGCCCATTGTCGAAATTGTTCGCCATAAAATGGCAGTCCAGCAGGCATCGATCGTGTAAGGCGCCAGCTTAAAGGTAAGGATGATTCAGAGGAATAGACCAAGCATGAATATGGAACACGAGAATCTGATACTCCAGGATACTGATCCTCAGTTTGAATCGCTTCAGGAACTGGGGCATTGCTATACCTCTGTCGGCCAGTATGCCGAAGCCGAGAGATGCTATGAAAAAACGGCGCTTCTGAATCCGGATGAACCAGGCCCGTATGTGGGATTGGGTGTGGTGGCCCTGCAGAAAAATCTTCTGGATGATGCGGAAATTGCATTTCGTGTGGCGTCTCGTTTGGATTCCGAATGTTCTCAGGCCTACGCTGGGCTCGGCATGATTGCCCAGAAGCGGGGCGCATTTGAGACTGCCTTTGATATGTACTTGAAATGCCTTGATCTGGATACGGACAATCTGACGGCCCTCCTGGGTCTGTTTCAGTCTTCCTGCCAGATGGGGACCTTTGCCAAGGTCATCTACTATCTGGAGGTGTATTTGCAGATGCACCCGGATGACGATTCGGTCTTGTTTTCTCTGGCAGCCATCTATATGAAAGAAAGCCGTTTTGAGGATTCGAAAGAGACCCTGGAGAGAATTCTGTGGCTCGATTCTGATAATAAAGATGCTGCAGATCTGCTTGAGGAGGTGGAACGATGCCTCCATATGCAGGGCACGGCCGGAGAGAGAGTGTGATTGTGGGTGACGAGACGCGTGAGAAGGCCCTGGTCTATCAGCTTGTGACTCTGCTTGATGAACAGATTGCCAGTGCTGCCATGGGCCATTTCGAACACATGGAGAGCCTGATGGAGGCGTCCTCGGGGTTGGCCCTTGAAATTGCCAAAACCAGGGCACGTGACGATCAGGCGTCCCAGGTGTGGCAGGAACAAATTGTTCGCAGGTATAAACGACTTGAGTTAACACTGGCATCTGCCAAAGAGATCACCAAGGACAAGTTAAGGCACGTGCAAATCTCCAAAAAAATGTTGGCTGTTTATCGCGGCTCCAACCGATGATATGAATTTGGTTAAGAGAGTCTTTGATGGAATATCAAGGGGCTGATTATGGCTGATATTCAAATGTCCGGTATCGCGACCGGCATCGATACAAGCACCATTGTTCAGCAGTTAATCACCGTGGAAGGTCGAAAAAAGGCCAATCTCCAGGTTCAAAAAATGGCATTTGAAACCCAGCAAACCGCCTTGTCAGGGGTGGAAACCACGCTGGGGTCGCTGGTAAGCTCGGCTGGGGCGCTGTCCAATGCAGATACTCTCGTGGCTTTCAGTGTGAACTCAAGCGATACGGATAAGGTGACACTTACGGCCGCAGAAGACGCCAATCCTGGTTCGCATTCCATCGAAGTGGATCAACTGGCGACCGGGGAGACCTGGATTCAGGATGTCTCGACATTTGACCATAAAACTGATTATGTCGGAGAAGGTTCTTTTATTTATTCCTATAATAATCAGGAAGTCACTATTACAACGGCTGCGAATGAAACCACCCTGCAGGACTTTGTGAATCTCATTAACAACGGTCAGAGCAATCCCGGCGTGACTGCGAGCCTGCTCAATCAGGGTGGAAAATATCACCTCATGTTGAGCGGTCAGGAGACCGGGGAGGACTATCGCATTTCAGTCAATTCTACCAGTACTGAAGTGTGGACGGCCGATGCAGCATGGACGCTTGCCTCGAATGGCACCAGCAATGCGCTCACCTCCACCAAATTGATCGAGTTAAGTCAATTTGGCGCTGCCAGCCTGTCAGGGTCTGAGGTGATTGAAATCACGGGGACAGACCGGTATGGGCATGCCATTACCCAGGTTGACCTTGACCTCACCAGTTACACCACCGTCGATCATCTGCTGCAGGAAATCGAGGATTCCTTTGGCGGCAATGTGAAGGCCAGATTGGACAGCGGTAAGATCGTGGTCACAGATACCGCGCCAGGGGCCAGTAGTCTGTCTGTGGCCTTGGCATTTAATGCCCACGGCTCACTGGCCACCTTGACGGTGCCGACGATGGCAGTGTCCAAGGAGGGCGGCGCGACATCTGCCAATCTGACGTCTTTGGAGTCTTCATCGTTTATTCGCACGCAAAATGCTCAGAATTCACGTATTAAAGTAGATGGCTATCCCACGGGTGCAGCGGTGTCAGAAGAACAGACCGTCATTGTGACCACGGGATCGGTGACTGGCGGGACTTACAATTTAACCTACAAGGGGCGAACCACGGCAAATATTGCCTGGAATGCCGATGCGGCCGCGATTCAGGCTGCACTGGAAGCATTGGATAGCGTGGCGGCCGGCGATATTACAGTGACTGGGGCAACGGACATCACAGGCGGAGATCTTCTATTTACATTTGATGATACACTCGGTGACGTTCCCTTGGTCACGATTGATGATTCTGCCCTGACAGGTACAGGCTCCCCCGGAGTCACGATCAGCCAATCGGTCCAGGGGGTGAATCCCTGGATCACACGCAACAGCAATATTATTTCTGATGCCATTTCTGGTGTCACGCTTACCATTTATGAAGAAACAGATGAAAATACGCCTGTGTCCGTGTCTTTGAGTCGAAATACGTCCGCGGTCTCGTCAAAAGTAGAGGCCTTGGTTGGGTCCTACAACAAGCTGCTGGCTGACCTCAAGTCAAAAACTGAATATGATACGGCCACCAAGAAAATGGGATCCTTGAGCAATGATCTGGCCGTGAGTTTTGTGAAAACGCAGATGAGAGATGCCTTTTCCGGGATTATTGAGGGGTTTGTGGATACCGAGGACAACTATGTCCAGGCCAGCGATATTGGCATTTCATTTGACGGCGAAGGGATGATGAAGTTTGACAAATCAATCTTCAGCGATGCCATTAAAGAGGATTACAAAGGCGTTCTGGAATTGCTTGGGGCCACCAAGAGTGGAAACAGTGAAAGTGATACCGTCAGTTTTTATGACAGCAGCGACAAATACACGTCTGCAGGGGTTTTCCACGTCAAGGTCAAGGTGCAGGATCTGGGGCTGGGCAATGTCATTACCGAAGCCTACATCAAGGGGGAATCCGATACCACGTGGCGAGCGGCCACCTGGAGTGGGTCTCTGATCACTGGGGCCAGTGAATTTGATGAAAACGGTAATCCAGAATGGCCTGAAAACGGCCTTCAACTATCCGTGGATTTATCCCTGGCCGGTGAATTTGGGTATGTCACCCCTGTGGAGGTCCGGGTTAAGCAGGGAATGACCGGCATACTTGAAGATCTGCTCAAGAATGCCACCAGTGTGGGGGGGCGTTTTGACATCAGCAAAGAGTCTCTAGAGGCCAAAATGACGCGTATGGATGAACGGATCACTGACGAGGAGAGTCGGTTGGAGCGTTTACAGACGCGGTTGACCCAGAAATACAGTCGATTGGAGGCGACTATCGCACGTCTCCAGCAGCAACTCAGCGTGGTCAACGCCTACTTCTAGGAACATTTATCGGATGATTGATGTCATCCGCGGAATTTTAGGCGAATCGTCAAACACATCACACATCTTTCACCCTGTGCGGCGCATTTCTCTTTAATATTGATACCTCGGTCGTTATAGGTCATTTCCCGCCGGCAATCGCCCGGTACTCTTATATTCCGCCTTAGAGCAACTTATGGTGATTGTCTAGACTCACCAGACCGCAGGAAGCGACGATACACAGGTAATTAGGAGACATTGTCATGACTAAAATAAATATAAAGATATGTCTATGTGTGCTTGTTTGTGTGATTCTACTCTGGTCATTGGCCGGGGCGCAGGGCACAAAAACCTATGAAATTCGTCCTCAGATTCCGGAATCAGTATTTAAGAATGAGTCTGCCAGGGCCATGGATGCTTATGAACGCGTGATTGATCGTGTGTTGGAATTGAATGGCCGGCAGTTGGACTCAATAGACCTGCGTGTCAAAGACCTTTCAACGCAGCTTTCTCGGGTCGAAGCAAAACTCGACAGGCTGCTGAACCACACGCGCTTCATCGAATATGCACTGGGGATTCCACAGGGTGAGCTGACGGATGCCCCCCAAACGACACAACCTGAAGATCCGAACACACCGGAAAAGGAGCAGGATTCCTGATATTTGTGGCCTGGGTGTAGAAAATCTATTGGGTCCTAATGACGTCAGCACATAGATCTTATGGTTCCAGCAAGAGACATAGAAAGCAGCACTGCAGTCTTTCAGTTAGTCGATTCTACTGAAATGCTGTCAGCGGGTGACAGTGAGAAGATTGTTGAAGGCCCAGTGTCTTTGCTCGGGGATCAGAAACACATTTCCATACTGTGCTCTGATTCGTTGGCCAGGCTGTCTGACCTAGTACCGCTGGCGCGGTCAGTGTGCGATGCTGTGGTGCTAAATACCAGAAATCGATGCACATTGCAGGGGAAAACAATACCCTGTTGTGAAGGATGCTCTACCTGCTGCAATTACCTGGTCCCTCTGTCCATACCTGAGGTCATCCATGTCTACGAAGAAATTGCAGCCCTCCCTGCTCAACTGGGTCATGCGTTTTGGGGAAATTCACTCCGGGTGGCTGGTCAATTGCTCGATAACGACACCGATCATGTGCCCAATGGGGAGTCCTCTTTGGATCAGGTGGGACAATGGTATGCCCACAAAGAAGCCGCCTGCCCATTTTTGGAAAATAACTTGTGTGCCCTGTATGACCAGCGTCCACTGGCCTGTCGGGAGTATTTGGTGGCAACACCGGCCTCATGGTGTCGTCCAGAGCTTGTAGGACGTGTCGAGAAGATCGAATTACCCTTTAGCGTACTGGAATGTCTTGGCAAGGCAGCCGCACAGTTGGAAGGCACACCTGTAGAAGCGGTCATGCTCCCCTTGATCTTGCCCTGGATAGAAGAAAATGAAGACCGTATCCATCGGAAGTGGTCATCCAGGGAAATGGCACAGTGTTTCCTGGATAACCTGGCTCCTAGGCAAACGTATTTCCGTCCTCATCGACATGCAGATGCGACTTTGACCGCGCAATAATCTGTGTGGCACGCGGCATTTTATCAAGACTGGGCACACCAAACAGATGTCCGCATTGAGGGCAGCGAATACGGCGATCTGCAGCCTGCTCGTCAAGATAGCGAATATTTCCACACTTTGGACACTGACTCCTGATTTGCATACAAAACATCCTTGGCTCTGAAAAAAAACATTTCGAAAATCTCCAAAAATATTAACTAATAAACGCGTGCTTGTCCAATAATACAGACCTGGGAAGTTCACGAACAAATATTGGCTCACAGGCCACTTTTTTTTCTCTCAGACTCGAGCTCGGTGCTCTTGAACCATATTACCCAATTTGATATTCTACTGAATATATTGGATATGGGGTGGTGAAATGAGAAAGAAAGTAATCAGCAAAGTGATTCAATCCAGGATGCTTAACGGCTCTCAAGAGAACTGCGATGTTCAAAGAGAAGGCAGACATGCCAATAGCCATGCCTCCTTTTATGCTCAAACTGGGCGGTCAGTATCGGCTTATCAAATGAATCTCGGCTTTAATGACAGCCGAATCGATTCTTATGCCTAGGAGCCTGTCGGAGTATTCGATCTGGCTTCGAGCGGCCCTTTTTCCGCCTGCCTGCATCCGGCTGTCTCGACGATAAAACAAACATCGCCTGCTTCGCCGTCTTTGTCAGGCGAAAAAATTGCTCGCTCTCGGGCCTACGCCGGAATACTCCGACAGGCTCCTAGTAAATAAAAGAGGAAATTGTGGGAACTATCTTTACTCTCAAGGGTCTAATAAAATAGAAACAACACGCTAGTCAGTGATTTGTCCTCCTTCAGAAGCGGTGACGATGAGCCTTAAAACGGTTCATCGCCACCGTTTTCTTTTCGACCCATCGCAGTTATTGGTCGGAAGGTTTAATTGACCGCATCAGCCATTCAGAACAGAACAAACTCAAATCCGCGTTGGCATCTGAGAGAGAAATCACACTGTCCGGTGCATCCTGAGGCCAGGATTGTGCCCACAACGAGAAGTCCACAAAATCAGTATATGAATCAGCATTCATATCCGACATGGAAGGGCACTGGCCCAGACAATAGTAGATATCCGTGTTGTTGATCTCCGGCAGTGACGATTCCCAGGCCAGGACAAACTGGGATCGTGAAGTCATGCCCACTGACGGCTTGGTTTGGTTGCCAATGTGGTTAGCGGGTATCGAGATTTCGGGACCGCACGCCAGGCCATTTACATCAATGAACCGGGTCATGACCTCCTGGCCCTGATCTTCAAAAAGGTGGTCACTTTCCCAGGCCACCAGGGCGCAGAGTTGATCGTTCACGGAAATCGTGGGATTCTGCTGGGCCCCGTCCGTAGAGGCGTTCAATCGATAATCCGGACTCAGCGGAACGCTATTGGCATCAAAGAATCGAATGTGTATATCGTCCTGCGCGCCAGTATTGGGGTCGCCATCCCATGCGATGGCGTATTGGCCAGAACGATTGGCTGATATCCTGGGCCAGGTCAGTGTTTTGAAGGACGATTCATTGACTTGAAACGCATCAGCCACGGCGAGGCCTTGGCCATTAAAGGACCTGGCCCATACACTATTCTCCGTTCTATCATTGAGCCAGATGACGATCAATTGTCCCGGCGTATTCTCGGCGATATCAACATTTCGAGCCGCATAGGCCTGGTCTGTGACCAGAAACTCATCCGTGACGGCCAGGCCATTGGCATCAAAGACTCTGCAGCAAACGGCCCTTTTGGAACGGTCAGGATATGACAGGGATTCCCAGGCCACGGCCACATGACCCGAAGACAATGCCGTAATTCGGGGGAGTCGCTGGTCACCGTCCGTATACTGGTTGACGAGGATATCCTGGGTCACGGGGACTGCATTGGCGTCAAAAAAACGCACCATGATGTTTTCACTTTCCAGGGACGCCCAGGGGCTTCGCCAGCACACAGCAAATGAGTTATCCGGTCGAAGGCACACATCCGGTTGACCTTGATTGCCCTCGCTGATTTCATTGACTTGAAATTCTGCTGCGGCCGCTGTTCGCTTAAGGTCCAGCACCTTGCCAAAGATTCCGCCGGATGATGAATCCTGGTTGTAGCTGTTCCAAACCACAACGCCCGAGTCAGCTTTCACAGCCACAGATACGTCCTTTTGGTCATAGGAGGTACTCTGATGGAGCAACTGATCACTGGAAGCAGTCAGGTTTGCCGCGGCGAATAGAATAATGATGATATTGACTCTGTACATAAACGCTCCTTTCAATCTCAAAAGACAATAACCGTAGATCGTTTGAATTGTGTTTGCGATCAGTGAAGACCCAGTGGTCATACGGAGGTGAAACGTCCAAGGGTGAGCTATACAAGGAGGCCTCGTCCCTAGCTGGTCAAGATCTTATCAGGCATAACTGGAGGTGTAAAGTAGAAAATAGGTATTTTGAGAGAAAGTTTTGGCCAAACAAGGGGGCGGCAGGGGGGTGCGTTGGCAAGCCCGGAGACTTATTTGAAGTATTTTCTTAAAAAGGTGTTGACGGTAGGCTGGCAGGTCACTATTATCCTGATCCTGATTCGAACGGCACAGCAGCCACGGACCAGGGGGCAAAATTGAAAATTAAAAAAGTTTACAAAAAATTGATTTTTAATTTGACGCCAGTGAAAACACTCAGTAATATGCTTGTTTTCAGCCGCTAGACGACGAAACGATTAGCGGTTTTTTTTGTCGCTCTTTTGAAAATTGATATGAAAACCGACACGAAGCCAACCGGGTGCCTCGCCGACAGCAGAGGGGTACCAGTTGATTAAGGGCTCGTAGCTCAGTTGGTTAGAGCGCACCCCTGATAAGGGTGAGGTCGGTAGTTCGACTCTACCCGGGCCCATTACTGGTTTTGAGTTTTTAATTCAAAATTGAGAGTTAAAAGCTAGGAACTAGGTAAAAGTTGGTTCGGGGGCGTAGCTCAGTTGGGAGAGCGGCGGCTTTGCAAGCCGTAGGTCGTGAGTTCGAATCTCATCGCCTCCATTGTTGAGTAAAACCGGCGATTAGCTGACGGCACTAAGAATTGGCACTGCCAGTACTGAAAACCGAAAACTAAAAACCGCTTACTATTATAAATGTTCTTTGAAAAGTTAATATGCAGATGCGTGTGGTGAGTCTTGTGGTAATATTTGTTTTTCCGACACAAGACTCCTACAAATATCGAGAGTGTACCTAGGATAGGTAAATTATTATCCTTATATAATGATCTTTCAATCATAGATTGATATGGTCAAGTTACTAAGGGTGTATGGGGGATGTCTAGGCGCTGATAGGCGATGAAGGACGTGGTAGGCTGCGATAAGCTCGGGGCAGAAGCCTAACATTCGTTAATCCCGAGATGTCCGAATGGGGTAACCCGTTAGAGCAGGGCAACCTGACTCTATCATCCATGGTTGAATGTATAGACCATGAGAAGCGAACGCAGGGAACTGAAACATCTCAGTACCTGTAGGAAAAGAAATCAACCGAGACTCCGTTAGTAGCGGCGAGCGAAACCGGAATAGCCCAAACCAGCGGGTTTACTTGCTGGGGTTGCGGGCGCCGACACAAGATTAGCAATGGTTAGCAAAACGGTCTGGAAAGTCCGACCATAGAAGGTGATAGTCCTGTATGCGAAAACTTGAACTAATTGTTGGCGTACCAGAGTAGCACGGAGCTCGTGGAACTCTGTGTGAAGCTGGGGGGACCACCCTCCAAGGCTAAGTACTAATCAGCGACCGATAGTGAAAAGTAGCGTGAGCGAAAGATGAAAAGTACCCCTATTAGGGGAGTTAAAAGTACCTGAAACCATACACCTACAAGCTGTGGAAGCCCTATGATCCTTTTGGATAATGGGTGACCGCGTGCCTCTCGCATAATGAGCCGGCGAGTTACCGTTTACGGCAAGGTTAAGTCTTTAAGGGACGTAGCCGCAGGGAAACCGAGTCTTAATA
>JAIPFM010000009.1 GCA_021736645.1 Phycisphaerae bacterium
GCATACCGGCCACATAGCGGCGTGTGTTGGGGCCATTGTCCACCATGAACAGGATCAGGGTGTTGTCCAGTTGGCCCAGGGCTTGAAGACGTGAGATGAGTTTTTCTATGTTGTCATCAATGTTGCTGATCATCGCAAAAATACGGGCGAGAATATCCGTATCCCATTTCGTGGGCAGTTTGTGTCCGTTGGTTTGCGGGAATTGATCGCTGCTCAGGTTCAGGCCTTTGTAATGGTCATACCAGTCCCGGGGCACGTCGTGGAACGGGCCATGCGGTGCATTGGTGGGCAGATACACAAAGAAGTCCTTCTCCTGTTGAACCTGGCTCTCCACCCAGGACAGGGCGGCATCAAAATAGACATCCGTGCAATAGCCCTTTTGCGGTGTTTCCACACCGTTGTGAAACAGGATGGGGTCCGTATATTTGCCTTCGCCGCCGGGCGGGTCCGAGGGTTGGCCGATGCCGCCGCCGCGTAGCATGAGCACTTCGTCGAAACCCTGGTCCTGGGGTCGCATGGGATAGTTGTCACCCAGATGCCACTTGCCGAACAGGCCCGTGGCATAGCCGGACGATTTGAGCATTTCAGCGATCGTGACCTCCTGCGGCTCCATCATGGCACGTCCGATGTATGTGTCCTTCACGCGCGTGCGATAATTGTATCGACCGGTCATGAGGCAGGCGCGTGTGGGTGCGCACACAGGGCTCACGTAGTAGTGCGTCATGCGTGCACTGTTTTTTGCCATGGCATCCAGATGAGGTGTCTTGATCACAGGATTGCCGATAAACCCGAAATCACCGTAGCCCTGGTCGTCCGTGACAATCAAGATCACATTGGGACGTGTCTTGTCCTGGCCGGAGGCTGCCGGGAGAACCGATGTCATGCAGGCTGAGGCAGCACCGCTTGCGAGTGTCTTTAAAAAGGTGCGGCGATCAATCATGGTAGTCTCCTTTCAGAGCACCTGTTTCCTCTTGAAGATGAAGTAGACAAAAAAGGCGAGGATTCCGAGCAGCAGGCAGACCAGGAAAAACGCCCACGGGTTCTCTGTGCCGGGGATGCCGCCGACATTGATGCCGAGCAGGCCTGTCAGTAAACCGAGCGGCAGGAAGATGGTGGCCACAATGGACATCACGTAAAGCGTCTGGTTCATCTGCTCGGAGAGGCGTGCGTTGAGCTCTTCCTGGGCAATGGCCGCGCGGTCTCTGGCAGCGTCGAGATCTTCGAGACAGCGTGTGACGCGTTCTGTCACTTCACGTATATGAAATTTGTCTGCATCCGAAAGCCACTCCACCCGTTCGTTCTGGAGGCGGGAGAGCAGTTCACGCTGGGGCACCAGATGTCTTCGCAGGCCGATGATCATGCGCCGGACCCTCGAAAGCTCTGATCGCAGAGCGGCTCGTTCCTTTTCAAGAATCTGGTCTTCCAGGGCGTCCACGCTGTCGTCAATGTCACCCACGACATCCGCCATGCGGTCCGTCAGTCTTTCACACAGGACCACCAGAAAGTCGCCGATGTCGTTGGGCCCCTGGCCTTGGGTGAGCGCGTTTCGAATGTCATTGATGGCCTCGACGCGTCGATGTCTCATGGTGATGATTCGGTTCTTGTGAATCCACAGTCTGAGGGAGACCATGTCATCCGGGTCCGCCCCGGGATTGCAGTTGACCCCTCTAAGGCATATCAGGAGTCCCTGGTCCGCGGTGATGCTGCGCGGTCGGGTGTCTTGCGAGGTCAGGATCTCAATGGTGAGTTCAGAGAGGATGTGTTCCCGGGAGAGCCAGTCTTTAACGGCTTGATCCGTGTAATCCAGGTGAAACCAAGTCACAGAATCGTTGTTATGCCAGACGGCAGCATGGTCTTCCTTGATTTCCTGGGCAGCGCCCTGGCCATTGAGTGAAGCGCAATAAATAAAGCCCTGGCTTTTGTTCATGTTGAATCCTTTCACTTTAAAAACAGAGACTTGCTGTTTTTCTATGGGGTCTGTATATATACTATTCAACTGTGTAATTGGATGGTGGTCAATAAAGAAAAGTGGACAATGGGCTGTTCGCTGGCTTCCTGACGGCTCGACATCATTCAGGGTATGGTGTTTGACGGGCTTTCATGGCTACATGTTTATGAGGAATTCTTTGTGTCAGAGATGGTTGCACAAGCAGGTCGCCTGCTCCTGATGATCGTTTTTCTGTGTGGGTCTGCCTATTGCTCCGGCGCGGAAACGGCCTTCTTTGCCTTGACGCGCAGGCAGATCAACGGATTCAAGCAGTCCAAGCATCGGTTGGAGCGTCTGGTGGGCACGGTGATGGATTCGCCAAGTGATCTGCTGGGATCTCTGCTCCTGGGCAACCTGATTGTGAATGTGCTCTTCTTTGCCCTGTCGAGTGTGCTGATGCTCAAGGTGGAGCAGCAGGCCGGAGCCCTCATGGCTGCGGTTACGGCCTTTGTGACCTTTCTATGCCTTGTCCTGTTTGGGGAAATTCTGCCCAAGTCTCTGTCCTATGCCAATCCGAAACGCTTCAGTCTTTGGGTGGTTCTGCCCACCATGGTGCTGGTCAAGGTCCTGACCCCGGTGGTCACGTTCTTTCGCTGGATCATGGCTGAACCGGTGCTGCGGATTTTCCTGGGGAACAAACGGCATCCGGATTCTGTGACAGGGGGGGAATTCAAGGCCCTGATTGAGGGGACCCTTGCACGGGGCCTGATTACCCCACACCAGGGCCGCCTGTTTACAGAGGTGATTGATTTCAATCTGCTGCGTGTGCGTCACGTGATGCGTCCCCGCGTGGACATGGTGGCCTGTGACCTCACAGATCCCCTGGATCGGGCCAAGGGTTTGATGCTGGACCACTGCGCCACCACGCTCTTTGTGTACAATGGTACACTGGATGCGATCCTGGGGGAGGTTGAATTTCGTGAGTTGCTGCTGGACCCGGAGGCGTCTTTGCAGTCTCTGATGCGGCCAGTCCAGTATATCCCGGAACAGCAGACGATTGAAAAGCTGTTGCAGTATTTCAGGAAGATGCGCATAGATACGGCCGTGGTCGTGGATGAGTACGGCGGGGTGGCTGGGTCTGTGTGTGTGGAGGATGTGGCAGGCGAACTGTTTGGGTCGCTTCAGACAGACGAAGACATCAAGGAGATTGAAAAGATCGGTCCCTTTAAATATCGGTTGGCCGGTGGCCTGCCCATTCATGATTGGGCCAAGACGTTCGGTGCAGACCCGGACAATACCGACGTCAGTACTGTGGGGGGGTGGGTGACACTCCTGTTGGGGCACATCCCCAAGCCCGGCAATAGTGTCCAATGGAATAACATAACCTTTACCGTTGAGACCATGCGAAGACATCGTGTGCAGAGTATTCTCATGAGTGTGGAGCCCCACGATGACTAGTGTTTTGTCCATTTTCATTATCGTCGCGGGGGTCGTTGGATCAGGATTGTTTTCTGGGGCAGAGACCGGTATGTACCAACTCAGCCGGGTTCGGCTTCGTCTCGGTGTGGAGAGAAAGCAGGGGCTGTCCAGGCTGTTGGCTCATGCCTTGCGCGATCCTGCCGGTATTCTGGTGGCTACCTTGATCGGTACCAACCTGTGCGTGCATGGGGTCACGAGTACGATCACCATGATGCTCCTGGACCAGGCAGGTACGTCCCATGCGGCAGAATGGATCGCCACCGGGATTGCCACGCCGATTCTGTTTGTCTTTGGCGAGCTGATTCCCAAGAATCTCTTCCTCTTCAGATCCGATGTGCTGTTGCCTGTTGTATCGCCCCTGTTGTATGCGACGCATCAGGTGCTTCGTTGGTGTGGGGTTGTGGCCCTGCTGCAGGCTCTGTCCTCTCTGTTTGCCCGATTGACCGGTACGCCCAAACCGTCCAAGGTGGCTGCCGAGAGTATGCGCAGACACGAAATTGCAGCGATCCTGCAGGAAACCCAGGAAGAGGGTTTTTTAACGGGCGTGCAGACAGGCATGATGAACCGCCTGGTCATTGCGTCAACCACGCCGGTCAAGGCCGTGATGACCCGTCTCAAAGAGGTGGAAAAGGTGGATGTGGGATGCAACCGGGACGCCTTGCTGCAGATGCTCAAAGGCCACGAATTCACACGGGTGCTGGTGTATGAAGGATCCCATGACCACATCCTCGGATTCGTGAATGTGTACCAGACACTGGGGGCGCACGCCTCTTTTGACACCCTGCATGACTATCTCAAGCCGATCAAGACTGTGGATGCAGAGACCTTTGTGACTGACGCCATTGATTTCATGCAGCAGGGGAAGCTTCGAATCCTGCTCGTGACCCAGACATTGCCGAAAAAACCGGCCAGGCCGATTGGCATTGTGACCATGAAAGACCTGGCAGAGGAACTGCTGGGAGAACTGGCTGTCTGGTAGGGGGCGGACAAGGGCAAGAAGGCAAGAAGAGAAGAGAGGGGAACGGTGTCACATTGTGATGGAGCCCAGAGAAAGGAAGACGCGATGAACAAGTTCAAGGGTGTCAATAGGGTTGTGTGTCTGGTGGTCATATCGGCCGTGACATGGCCGGTCTGGGCTGCCCAGGACAGGGCCCAGCTGGCAGACGCCTGCATCCCCAAATTGGAGAAAATGCTCCACGAGAACATTGCTGCATTCTGGCTCTCCAAATCGATCGATCGTGACCATGGGGGCTATACCATCAATTTTGGCCCTCAAGGCGAAGACCGGCCCAGCGGCACCAAGATGATTGTCACTCAGGCCAGGACATTGTGGTTGTTTTCACGGTTGATCCGGGCAGGCTACGGCACAGACGAGATGGTCCAGGCGGCCAGGCATGGGTATGCATTTCTTACTGACAAGATGTGGGATCATGAACACGGTGGATTCTACTGGGAGGTGGATGTCACCGGGCAGACAAAACGTAATCCCCTCAAGCACATGTACGGCCAGGGATTTGCCCTGTACGCGATATCCGAGTATTCCCTGGCGTCAAAGGATCCGGCGGTCCTGGCCTTTGCCAATCGTTTTTTCGAATTGCTTGACACCAAGGCGTATGACCGAGTCAATGGCGGATACAACGAAGCCTTCCTGCCGGACTGGACCTCCGCGTCAAATGTCACCAGCCCCATGGGCACGCGCGACAACGAGAAGCTGATGAATACGCACCTGCACCTGTTGGAGGCCCTGACCACCTATTATCGCGCCAGCCAATCACCGCGTGCCCGTGAACGGTTGATGGAACTGATTCTCATTCAGAGCAATACCGTGGTGCGCAAGCACGTGGGCGCCTGCACGGACCGCTACACCCAGGACTGGACACCCACCTCCACGCGCGTGTCCTACGGCCACGACATCGAGAATGTGTGGCTCCTCATGGATGCCTGTGATGCAGCAGGGCAATCCAATCGACCGCTTCTGGATTTCTATCAGTCTCTATATGGTTACTCATACCAATACGGCTACGACACCGCCCATGGCGGATTCTTTGACAGCGGTGAGTTCAATCAGCCGGCCGACAGGCGCGACAAGGTCTGGTGGGTCCAGGCCGAGGCCCTGGTCAGTGCCCTGTATCTGTACCGCATCACCGGTGACGCCCAGTACGCCGCGGTATTTACCCAGACCCTTGACTTTGTGGACAAGTACATGGCAGACTGGACCTGGGGGGAGTGGCACAGTACCACATCCGCAGAAGGCGTGGCCAGCCCGGGCAACAAGGCCCACGCATGGAAGTGCGGGTACCACAACGGGCGTGCCATGATCGAGTGTCTTGAAATCCTCAAGGCATTCAAACCCAGCAGCACAGAATAACCAAGCGGTAGTACGGGGAGCAAGGTTAAAGAAGGTTCACGGTTCACGGTTGTAATACCGGTTTATTCTATGAACTGTGAACCCGGAACCGTGAACCATCTTTAACCTAGGCTAGGTCTTCTGGATGTCGGATTTGATTTCGTGTAACAGGTTCATGGCCTGCAGGGGGGTGAGGTGGTTGATGTCCATGGAGGCGAGACGGTCCAGCACGGATTTGTGCTGTCTGACAAAGAGGGTGTCTTCGTCAGGTTCTTTGGTTTTGTGTCTGGCCAGGTGTTCGCCCGCCGCTTCCTTCTGGAAGGTGGCCTCCAGGTCCTGGAGGATTTCCCTGGACCGGGACAGAATCGGCTGAGGCAGACCTGCCAGCTTGGCCACGTGAATACCATAGCTCTTGTCTGTGCCGCCGGGCAGGATCTGGTGGAGGAATACGACTTCATCGGCCCATTCGCGCACGGCCACGTTGCAGTTCTTGATGTTGGTGAAGAGCTCGGACAATTCCGTGAGTTCGTGATAGTGCGTGGCGAACAGGGTTCTGCATTGAATGGTGTTGGCAATATATTCCGTGATGGCCCAGGCCAGGGACAAACCGTCATACGTACTGGTCCCGCGGCCGATCTCATCCAGGATGACCAGAGATTTGTTCGTGGCATTGTTGACGATGTTGGCAGTCTCAGTCATTTCCACCATGAAGGTGGATTGGCCGCGCACCAGTTCATCCGAGGCACCTACACGCGTGAAGATCCGGTCCACCAGGCCAATCGTCGCTTCAGAGGCCGGGATGAAGGATCCGGTCTGTGCCATGAGCACGAGCAGGGCGGTTTGCCGGATATAGGTACTCTTGCCGCTCATATTGGGGCCTGTGATCACAGCAATGTCCCCATCCTGTCTTCCGAGATCCACGTCATTGGCCACAAATTCTGAGCCCAGCATCTCCGCCAGTACAGGGTGTTTGCCTTCCTTAATGAGCAGTTCTGTGCTGCTGTTGATCTGGGGTCTAATGTAGTGACGCCTGTAGGCAATATGGGCCAGGCTGCACAGGCAATCCAGTTGAGCAACCGTATCTGCCAGCTTTTGCAGGCGATCCACATACTCGCTGGTTTTTTGACGGATGTCTTCAAACAGCCGGACCTCCAGGTCCAGGGCCTTTTCTTCTGCGCCCAGGGCCTCGACTTCGTATTGTTTGAGTTCATCTGTGATGTAGCGTTCTGCGTTCTTGATGGTCTGCTTGCGCACATAATGGGCTGGGGCCTTGTCTGAATACGCGCGGCTGATCTCAATGTAGAAGCCAAAGACCCGGTTGAAACCAACCTTGAGATTGGGGATGCCTGTGAGTTCCAGTTGTTCCTTTTGATAGGCGGCCAGCCAGGATTGACCATCCCTGCCGATCGATCTAAGGTGGTCCAGCTTTTCAGAGAATCCAGAGCGAATCACACCGCCGTCCCTCAGGTGGGCGGGGCACTCCGGATCAATGGCCGCGTTCAGGATTTCTGTGAGGTCGTCCATGCTGTCGCATTTCTCAGCGAGTTGTGTGAGACGGGCACTCTGAAACGTCTCTGCCAGGCTTCGCAGGACCGGGATCTTTTTGAGTGTGCCTGCCAGGGCCAGGAGATCTCTTGGGGAGCACCGCAGCGTACTCACTCTGGCGGCAATGCGTTCAGTATCAGAAATACCGGAAAGACACTGACGCATCTCAGCCAGATCCTCGGGGCGATCCTTGAGTTCTCCAATGCAGTCCTGCCTTCCGGTGATGGCATCCACGTCGCACAAAGGCATGCACAGCCAGTATCTGAACATCCGTCCACCCATGCCGGTCTGTGTGGCATCCAGGCTGTGGAGCAGAGAGCCCTGACGGATTTCGCTGCGGATCGTCTGGAGTATTTCCAGGCTTCGCAGGCTGATGGGGTCAATCTGAAGGAAGTTTCTGCGTTTGATCACGCGCAGGCTCTGGATATGCCCCAACGCAGTCTTTTGGGTTTCATTGAGGTATTCAATCACAGCCCCGGATGGAATGATCAGGTCATTGTTGTGTTCACCGATGCCAAAACCTTCTAACGTCTGAGTGCCAAAGTGCTTGAGTAGTCGCTGCCTGGCTTGATAGGGATCAAAATACCAGGCAGGGCGTTCTGTGATGATGGCCTGGGTCTGCTGCTGGATGGAATTTGTGAGTTTCTTGAGCTCGGACTCAAAGAGTTCGCCTCTGGAGTCGGCCACCAGGCACTCCTTGGGGTTGAGGCGTGCCAATTCATTGATCAGATGGGATTCCTGGAGCTGCTGCACAAAAAAATGGCCTGTTGACACATCGACCCAACTGATACTGGCATTGTCCTGGATACCCAGGCTGATGGCGCACAGAAAATTGTCTTCTTTGGCCTCAAGGAGCATGTCGTCTGTGAGCGTGCCGGGTGTGACGATACGGACCACATCCCGCTTGACCACACCCTTGGCGGTCTTGGGATTCTCAACCTGCTCGCAGACTGCCACCTTGAAGCCCGCCTGGATCATCTTCTTGAGATACCCGTCTACAGCATGAAAGGGTACACCTGCCAGGGGAATCGGCGTGTCGCCTGATTTGCCGCGACTGGTCAAGGTGAGGCCAAGGACTCGTGCGCAGGTCTTGGCATCGTCATAGAATGTTTCGTAAAAATCGCCCATCCGGAAGAATAAAATGGCGTCCGGGTATTTTTCTTTGAAATGGAAAAACTGTCTCATGGCGGGCGTCATAGTTTCAGGTTTCTTCATCATAGGTTGAAGATTATACACATGCAGTTCATGAGGACAACTCTAATCATATATCTCGGTTTGAAATGTCTGGCACAACGGAATTTGCTGAAAAACGCATGTTATCCAGCTTTTGGTCTGTCCCAGTACTGCCATGCTCTATATTATTGGGTCGGCTCGAGTGCCACTATATGTTGTATATCGCTTAATTATCCTAGTTATACTTGTAAGTTTCCCCAATTTCCAACCATCCCAGCAATGTCTGATAAAAGATTCGATTATAGCCATAAAACGTCGTTTCCGGGGAAGGAACCTGGGAGAAAGTTTTTTTGAAAATGCCTTTTCTAAAGTGGCGAATGTTTAAAGAAATTGGGATTTGACTGTCGATATCAATAGTGATTCAGGCCTTTGACAGGATTATCAAGGGCTATACTAAATATTGTATGTGTGCCAGGGGAAAATCATGGATGATTTTTCCCTGGACAAGGTTGGCAAGGTCAGAAGAAATGCCTGAAACTCAATTTAATGAGAAGTTTAGTATGTCGAGCGTGATGGGTGATATAGTGGATTGTTCCTACGCACAAGATGGCGATGAAGTCATGGAAGCCATTTTAGAGAATATTCATGCCACACCAATAGGTCGAGTGCTCAAACGCATCAGTACGCTGCCAGAGATTAGAAAGGGCAAGGTGCTGAATTTGAGACGCCAGATTACTGATGGCACGTATGACGTGTCTGATCGGCTGGATGAAGCATTGGATAGTGTCATGGAAGAGTTGATGTCCTGACTTGGACAGCATCATCTACACGAGGAGGGTCAGGTTCTAAGGATGCTTCCTCGTTTTCTCGAAAAAGCAGGTCAAGACACTGGGTGATCAATAATCATCGTCAATTTCCATCTCCACGGGCTGATAACCAGGTTGTCTTGACAATTCGATTTCTCTTTTAAAAGCCTCAACGACGCATTTCTGAATACGTTGCCTGCAAACGGCATTGATCGGATGGGCAATGTCAGCGTGGAGTTTGGTTCTGCCTTTGAAGTCCTTCTTGGCCCTGTTGCCCTGTAAGACCTGTCCGCAGGTATTGCAGTACTTTGCCCTAAGGTGGTTTTTACCGCCACAATTGTCGCAGTGATCGCTCATCTTTCTGGAGGGCATGGCCACGAAATAGCCGCCGCCGCCCTCAATGATCTTGATATCTCGCACTACAAATTCGCCGTCCAATGTCAGAGAACAAAAAGCCTTGAGCCGGTCATCTTTGTTCTCAACGAGCTTGACTCTGACCTCACTGATGTCCATAGTTCTTCCTCGCTGAAATCCTCACCATCGAATGCTGTGTATGATTACACTACAGTAACCTGTCTCCTGAATAATAGCGTTCTGAATAGAGTCTAATTGAACATGACTTGTGGCCGGGTTGACAATGCAATACATCGCAGATCCGCTACCACTTAAACAGATCCGCCCAATACCTAAGTGTTCAATACTCTCTTTGGCTTTGGTTAGTCCTCTTTCCAATCCAAAGCAAGCATCCGAAAGCATATTTGCGCACAATTTTGCAGCAAAATCAATTCTGTTTTCTTTGATGTGACTATTAATTTCCTGATGAAGTTGGGTGTATTTATCATGGTTGTGGGTGTAGGCACTGTAAACTCTTGGAGTTGAAACACTTATATTAGGAAGTATCAGGATGGCCGTGAAATCAAAAAAAGTGTGTATCGGGTCGATTATCTCACCCTTGCCTGTACAGTAGGACAGTGGCCCATACATAAAGAATGCCACATCACTGCCAAGTTTTGCCGCCAGATTGGCCAGTGTCTCTTGGGAAAGACCCAGGTCTAAGAGATGGTTTATACCGATCAATGTGGCGGCTGCATCACTGCTGGCAGAACCAAGTCCTGTGCCTGCCGGAATATGCTTGGTCAAGGTCAAGGTGAGGGAGGGTTCCTGCTTGCAGTAATGGCAAAGGAGTTCAGCGGCCTTGTAGACCAGGTTATCCGGTCCGTCCGGGGCCCAATGAGGGCCTTTGCAGGTGAGGTGTATACCTGGTGTGCTGGATCTGTTGATCAGTAATTCGTCATAATAATCGACCTTGGCCATTATGGTTTCAATGTTGTGGAAACCATCTTCACGTTTTCCGGCAATGAGCAGGCTGAGGTTGACTTTGGCTGGGGCCCGGACAAGCAGGCCTTGTGCTGTGGTTTCAAGTTGAGGTTTTTGGCTCATGGTTTTTTCTTGGGTTTATTGGGTGGGCAAGCCAGGTATTCCATGATCCAGATACTTGCCACACCGATGACCATGATTATCAGCGCGATGATCACCTCTGAAGAAAAGCCGTCAGGTAAAATGGGCAAGTATTTGAATACCACGGGGTCCCCGTCCTTGAGAAGGGGTTCACCCAGGTCGTTGAGCTTGAACACGGTCTCTTTCCAGGGCCATATAATCAGGAGTGAGCCTGTGATAAATCCAGTTAAGGTGGCAATGGTTTGATGTTTATAGCGGTCCATGATCCAGGACAGGATGTGTGAGAAGCCGACCAGCCCTATGCCGCATCCCAGGAGAAAAGGCAATAACAGACCGAGTTTGAAACCGCTGATGCCTTCGAACACAATGAGTTCATAATTGCCCATGAGGATGAGCACGAACGAACCTGAAATACCCGGCAGGATCATACTGCAAATGGCAATAACGCCACACAAGAACACATACAGCGTATGCCTGTTTTCTACTGCAGGATTGGCATAAGTCAAGGTCACGGCAAAGGCGATGCCGCCTAAGCACAGCAGGCTGTTCAGGAGCGTCCATTTTTCAACCGACTTACCCACAAAGTACACGGACGCCAGGATCAGGCCAAAGAAATAGGACCAGATATAGACTGGGTAATCTGAAAACAGAAACTCCAGGAGTCGGGCCAGAGAGAGGATCGCAATCACCACACCCAGCATCAGGGGCGCCAGGAAGCCCAGGTCAATGTGTTTGGCAAGGTCCTTGAATCGGCCGGAAAAAAGGTACTTCAGGGCCGTGATATCGCAGGATTTAATGGCATGAATCAGTCGTTCAAAGACGCCGGTGATGATGGCAATGGTGGCGCCTGAAACGCCTGGAATGACATTGGCTGTACCAATGCCCATACCCTTCACAAGTGTGATGGTTTTTGCTTTTAGTGTCTCGTTCATCCCTATCCCAATTAAAAGGTGATTTAAGTTCGTTCGGAAAATCCAGAGGCTGACCACATTAGGCGTCACAAGGGGGATTGTCAACTCAATTCAGTGTCTATTGATTGGCAGGGCACAGGCAATGAACAAACACACCGCAGGTCATTCCTGCGGTGTGTTTGCGTCTTTGTTCTTTTTGAATAGGAGCCCGTCGATGAGTGAACCGCCCATCTTTTCCGCCCCCTTGATGAGTGAGCCACCTACCCCGGCGCCTGTCGACAGAAGATGTTTGCCCAAATCTGTGGTGGTGCCCAGCGCCGCGCCTGCGGCATTGACCAGATCATCAGGCAGGATGCCGATGGCCTGTTGAACAATACCACCCACAATCGCCAGGATGATCCGGCTGGTCAGTTTTGCCATGTTCAAGGGTTTGTCTTCGCCGAGATTCGTCAAGCGCATGGGTGCCAGTTTCAGGGGGACTGTATCGATCTTCCCGGGCAGGGGGATCAATTTCACCTTGACTGTAATGTCCGAGATGTCCAGGACCTCAATCACCATCTTCTTCCCGGAAGGCTGGGCATCTGCCTGCTGGTTGATGGTGTTCACGATCTCCTGTATATTGGTGGTCAGGCCTTTTTGCTCCATCACCACGCGCACACCCTTGAGTTCCATATGCTCCACTCGAACCGTATCAGTCAGGAGCGTCTCTGTACGGAGTGCAATATCCGCGTGCTTCAGATCCAGGAAGATCTGGTTCTCGTAGCCTTCGGGATTCTTTACGACCAGATCATCAAGGGTCATCTGCCCCCGGAATGGAGACAGTTTGACCGTTTTGAGTGACACGTCAACACCCAGGGCCTGGGATGCGCCCATTGAAATGGCCTTGCCCACGGTGCTGTTGGTAAAGAACATGACCGCCACAAAGGCGATAAGCAGCGCAACAACCAGCACCGTGACCGTGATGGCAAACACTCTGGCGAGTTTCTTCTTCATATGGGAGTTCTCTGTCCTAGAAATCAAGGCCAATGCCAAGGATGTACTTCACATCCGTACTGCCTTTGGTCGGGGCCGGCGTGGCATCATAATTGAACAGGGCCTTCAAATTGGCGAACATGCGAGGCGAGAAGTGGGCTCTCAGTTCTCCACCTGTGGTTAAATAATAATCTGAGACCTTGTTCGTGCTGGGGTAATAGGTGAGGTCATGGATAAAGTCGACCGTGTCTGTGATCTTGTGTTCCAGGTTGTATCCGGCCTGTGCAGACAGCTCGCTGTTTTTGGTGCTCCCTTTGTATTGTTCGTAGAGTGACGCACCACCAAGCTCGAACGACATTTTCGTTTTTGGTGTTTCAATCCATTGCCAGCCTGCACCCGCACCGATCACCATCCTTCGGTCCAGAAGCGCCACGGCATCACGCTCGTATCGGGCATCCAGGAATCCATACCATTTGGTGGTGATAAAATAGTCATACTTGGCCTTGGCACGCCACCAGTCCTCAGTCGTGTTCTCCACACCGGCATTGTTTTGAACGCCCTTGGCATAATCGCCACTCACAGTCGTTCGATCGATTTCTGTGCGTTTCTGGGCTCTGAAGCTTGCGTTCTGATTGTCTGTCTTTGTATTGCCATGCGTGGAGGTGACACCCACGCTCACCTGTCCTACCCACTTGGCTTTGGGCGGGGCAGGAGGATTGATGGCTGTGATATCTGCCGTATTCATGGATTGTGTTTGAAGCGCACTGTTTGAAATCGAGAACTGATCCCCTTCATCGGAAGAAACCCGGCAGTGCAGCACGGTACCGTCTTTGAGATGAATGGTCAGGAGTTTATCACTGGAAAGAGTGCGAATATTGGACAGATCGATGGTCACTTCACCGGCGAGATTTGATTTAAACACCATTTTGCTGTCTGTCAGTTTTACGATGGTGCCTGTGATCGTGTCACCGTTTTTTAAAATGACTTGATCTGCCCAACACGCAGATCCAAACACACACAATAAAATAAGCAACCCAAGTTTTCGAATCATGCTGATCGTCCTTTCTTTGATGGAAAATTACCCATGCTAACCTAGTTCTTAGCCATGGCATTAGGGGTTTTGACGTGGACATCCCGCTGCGGGAATGGAATGGTAATGTCATTGGCATCCAGAGCATTTTTGATCTGTTCGGTCAGTTGAAAGTACACGTTCCAATAGTCATCCTTGTTGACCCAGGGACGCACCACAAAATTGACACTGCTGTCTGCCAGTTCCGACACGGCAATCGTGGGAGCCGGGTCCTGAAGCACGCGTTCATCTTGAGAAAGCACAGTCTGGATCACCTTTCGTGTTTTTGCGAGATCGTCGTCATAGGAAACACCGATGACCATGTCCACACGACGCGTGCTGTTCATCGAGTAGTTTTTTATGCTGCCGCCAGTGACCTGTGAGTTCGGCACAATGATCCGGACATTGTCCGGAGAGTTCAGAATGGTATTAAAAATCTGGATCTCCTGGACTTTTCCTTTGGTGCTGCCGATTTCCACAAAATCACCGACGTGGATCGGCTTGAAGATAATCATGAGGACGCCTGCTGCAAAATTTGACAATGATCCCTGCAGGGCCAGCCCGATGGCCAGACCGGCCGCGGCCAGCACGCTGACAAAGGACACGACGGGTATGTTCAGCGTTTGCAGGGCAGCCAGCACCACAAATACCATCATGCCGACAAAGGCCAGATGTTCGGTGAATCCCACAAGCATGGGATCCGTTTTGGCCTTGACCATGGCCTTGTTGAGCCATGCCGCGAGGAGCTTGGCGACAAGGCGTCCCACAATCAGAATTAAGACGGCACCCACGATTTTGAGGCCATACTGTGTCAGGATGTTTGACAGGGTGGTGATTGCCACGTGCGCCAGATCCATGGCTTTTTCAGCCTGATCATTGATGTTGAACGAATTACTGTCTGTTTGCGCAAGCACTCGGCTTGTCCGTATATAGCTAAGCATGGTCAGATTCCTTACTAAAAACAGTCTCTAGGCTTTTTCGCGTACGATATTGGCACCCACGGGGTTCAGCTTCTCTTCGATCCGTTCATACCCGCGGTCAATGTGGTAGACACGATTGATCACAGACGTGCCATGGGCTGCCATGGCCGCCAGGACCAGGGCGGCTGAGGCCCTCAGGTCTGAGGCCATGACCGGAGCGGCAATGAGTTTTTTGACACCGGCCACAATCACACAGGGGCCTTCTTTTCTCAGGTTGGCTGCCATACGATTCAGTTCTGCCACATGCATGAAGCGGTCCGGAAAGACCTTTTCAATGACCACGCTGTTGCCCTCTGCCAGGGCGAGCAATGCCATGAACTGGGCCTGCAGATCCGTGGGAAAGCCCGGGAACGGATGTGTGGTCACATCCGTGGCTGCCACGTGTCTATCCATGGCCACGCAGCACCCCTCATCGCTGGACTCGATGGTCACGCCCAGAGATCGCAGCTTGTGCACGACTGCCATCAAGTCGCCCATGTGACAATTGGTCAGGGCCAACTCACCGCGTGTAATGGCAGCACCTATCATAAAGGTGCCTGCTTCGATCCGGTCCGGAATCACGCGGTGGGTCACTGGGGTGAGCGTGCTGACACCTTCGATGGTCAGTCTGGGTGAGCCGATGCCCGAGATCTTTGCCCCCATTTTGTTGAGACAATGGGCCAGATCCGTGATTTCAGGTTCACAGGCAGCAGATTCGATGACTGTGATACCTCTGGCCAGTGTGGCGGCCATGAGTACATTGGCCGTGCCCAGGACTGTGGAGCCAAATGGGCCGCCCAGGAAGATTTCTGCCCCTTTGAGGCCTCCCTTGGGGGCATCAGCCACCACGTTGCCGTTTTCCAGATGAAATTTGGCACCGAGCTGTTCCAGACCGCTGACATGGATATTGATGGGTCGGTCTCCAATGGCACAACCGCCCGGCATGGACACCTCGACCTTACCGCATCTGGCCAGCAGGGGGCCCAGAATACAGATACTGGCGCGCATGCGTCTTACAATTTCATAGTCGCCCACCGGTCGGGTAATGTTGGTGGCATCGATCTGGACACTTCGGTCCTGCAGCGTGGTCACCGGACAGCCCAGTTCTCCGAGCAGGTCCTTGAGCACCGTAATGTCTGACAGATCCGGCACGCCCTGGATCGTGGATTTTCCCGGTGCCAGCAGGCAGGCGGCCATGATCGGCAGGGCTGCATTTTTTGAGCCGTTGACTTGTATATGACCTTTTAACTGCACCGGTCCCTGGATACGAAATACGTCCATGCCCTAATTCCCTTGAAAAGCGGGGTTAGTTCTGTTTTATTGCTTACAATTATTGGCAATCAATCTAATGCAAGCTGAACAGGGATGCAACCATTGGTTCAAAAATGATGACAGTCGCAGACAATCTATTCAATGTTGCTGGCGTGATGCTGCTGGCAGCCTGGCTGCTCAAGACGTCTCTGGGCCGAACCGCGCTGGCCCATGCGCCGGTGCGCAGGACCAATATGTCGCCCCTGATGATCCTGCCCGCGCTGATTGTATGGCAGGGCCCCACTGCGCTGGCCATCGCCATGGTGACGCCGGTACTCACCGGCCTGCCTGAATGGATCCACTGGGTCGTCAGAAATGTGGTGATGAGCCTCGGTGCCTTGGGTGCAGCCTTTGGATTTGGCATGTTGTCCTGGTATACGTTTGCCAGACGCCTCAAGGGACTGGGGCTTGGGTTCAGGCATTTGCGGCGGGACTTTGTGCAGGCCCTGATCATCCTTTTTTGTATCATGCCTGTGATTCTGGCCATGATTGTGAGTGTGCAGCATTTAGGTCAGTATCTCAAAGGCCCTGACTATAAAGTGGCCCAGCACCAGGAATTGGAGGTTCTGACCACGTACCCCCAGAGGTCGTTGAAGATCTCGGTGGCCTTCGTGGCCGTCCTGGCAGCGCCTCTGGTGGAGGAACTGCTTTTTCGGGGGCTCATCCAGACCCTGATTCGGTCCTATATCGGGCGACCCTGGCTGAGCATCGGTCTGACCTCTGTCCTGTTCGCCATCATACATGACCAGTCTGCGCATTGGCCTGCGTTGTTTTTCCTGTCCATGGCCATCGGGTATGCGTATGAAAAGAGCGGATCATTGTGGCAGTCCATATTTATGCACGCCATGTTCAATGGCATGTCGGTGTTGGCCTTTATGTAATCTTTTGGAACGATCAAGTATGGCAATCATGTCTTTGCAGCAAATGACTATTGGATACGGCGGTGAGCCGGTCTTGAAAAATGTGTGTCTCCAGATCGACAAGGGTGATCGACTGTGTCTGGTGGGACGCAACGGCAGTGGCAAATCCACATTGCTTCAAGTCATTGCAGGCGAACTCAAACCGGAGTCCGGTGAACGCAGTGTACAGCAGGGCGTGCGCATTGCACGCCTGATCCAGCAGGTGCCCAGAGACATGCACGGCACGGTCTTCGATGTGGTCGCCAGGGGTCTGGGCAAGGCCGGTGAATCGCTCAGTGCCTATCACTCACTGCACGACACGGGCAATCTTGAGGACCCGGATGTCCTGGACAGGCTCGCCACACTGCAGCACGTCCTGGACGACACCCATGCCTGGTCGTATCAGCCTGTCATTGAAGAGACACTCTCGCTCATGGGCCTGGACGGTCAGGCAGATTTTGATGCCCTGTCCAGCGGTATGAAACGCCGCGTGCTCCTGGCCCGAAGTCTGGTCACGCAGCCCGACATTCTCATCCTGGATGAACCCACCAACCATCTCGACCTCAAGGCGATTGTGTGGCTGGAGACTTTCCTGGCAGACTATCGCGGTACACTCCTGGTGGTCAGTCACGACCGGACCTTTGTCAGAAAAACAGTCAAGGGCATCCTCGATATTGATCGCATGCAGGTGGCACGCTATGACTGCGATTTTGACACCTACCTCCAGCGCAAGCAGCAGGACATTGCCGCAGAGCTGCGTCAAAATGAACTGTTTGACAAACGCCTGGCCCAGGAAGAGGTGTGGATTCGCCGGGGCATACAGGCCCGAAGAACGCGCAATGAAGGGCGGGTTCGCAGGCTCAAAGACATGAGAGGCCAGCGACGCGAACGGCGAGAGCAGATCGGCAATGTCCGCCTGCAAACCCAGGACACGCGGGCCACGGGCCGCAAGGTGATTGAGTTGAAACGCGTGACCTTTGGGTATGACAACTGTGATCCGATTATCAGGGATTTTTCAACCACACTGATGCGCGGTGATCGTATCGGCATCATCGGCCCCAATGGTGTGGGGAAGACCACGCTCATCAAACTCCTGCTGGGCCAACTGGAACCGCAGCAGGGCACGATCCAGCATGGCACGCACCTGGAGCCTGCCTACTTTGATCAGTTGCATGCGACTCTGGACCTGGACAAGACCGTGCAGGAGAATGTGTCCCCCGGCAGTGACACGGTGAGAGTCAATGACCAGGCACGGAACGTGATTGGCTATCTGGCCGATTTTCTGTTTACCCCCGCTCAGATCCGGGCCAAGGTCGAAAATCTGTCCGGTGGGGAACGCAACCGCCTCCTGCTGGCCCGCCTCCTGGCCCAGCCTGCCAATGTCCTGGTCCTGGACGAACCCACCAATGACCTGGATGTGGAGACCCTGGAATTGCTTGAGGAAATGCTGCTCGATTTCCAGGGCACCGTGCTGCTGGTGAGTCACGACCGGAGTTTTCTGAACAATGTGGTGACATCCACGCTGGCCTTTGATCCGGATGGTCGGATCCGAGAGTATGCGGGCGGGTATGATGACTATCTTGTGCAGAGCAGCCACCAGGTCGCGCAGACACCGCCCAAGGCCAGGCCTGAATCAAAAGCGCCCAAAGAAAAAAGAGACAAACCAAAGGACCCACTAAAACCCAAAAAACTGACGTGGAAAGAAACTCAGGAACTCAAAGACCTGCCTGCGAGCATTGAGGCCATGGAGGGGGAACTCGGTGAACTGCACACGCAGCTGGCGCACCCGTCTTTTTACAAGACCACGTCCGTCAAAGTCGTGGCGCAGATCACGCAGAAGGTCAGCGAACTGGAGGCTGCGCTGCAGGCAGCCTATGCCCTATGGGAAGACCTCGAAAGCCGGCAGTCCTGACGGCTTTCCGGTTAACATGTTCACGTCCACCAAGGGACCCCTGGCGGAGGTTCCGGGGACACAGTTGATGGCATTAGCCAGGGTTTATGATCGCCAACTGTGAACGGTGAACCTTTTTAACCGGGAACCAACACGTTTGCTTCACATGGCTGAAGTGTTGACTTTATTTTTCACCGGCGATCACCTCGGCAATATTCAGGGCATGATCCTTCATGCGCCGGTAGTAGTTGAGAATATCCGTGAAGGCCAGACTGAAGAACGGAGAGACCTCCTCTTTCTGGAGACGCTCCAGATGCTGACGGCGGAATTCCTTCATCAGTGCGGAAATGGCTGCGCCTTCGGTGGCGATTCCTGCAAGGCTGGCCTTTGTCTGCTCCTCCTTGCTATACTGGTTTATGTTCAGGATATAGGCGGCCACCCGGTCGTGTAGAGACACCAACTTCTGGCGTGCCGGTTGATCCAGCGGCAAATCCAACTCCTCCAGTTTCTTGATCCCTTTGAGCACACTGGTTGCATAATCGCTGATCGATTCATATTCATCGGCGATACGCATCTGCATGTGCGCCTTTATGGTCACGTCATGAGGCACCTGCCCTGACACCAGATTGCTGAGAAACACGAAGATCTCCTTCTGCACGTTGTCGAGAATCTCTTCGTGGTGGAAAATTTCATGGGATATCTTGGCATCGGTCTTTTCACTTTCCAGACAGATCCTGAGATGGGTCATCATGGTGGCCACGCTGTCACCCATAAAACTGATCTGCTGTTGTGACTGCACGATGCTGAGCGCCGGTGTGTCCAGCATGCGCACATCCAGGTAGGTCAGGTGGCTGACCTCCTTGGTTTTCTTGTCCGGCACGAGAAACGTAACAAATCGACCCAGCAGGCCTGCGAAGGGCAGGAAGACGATGACGTTGGCCACATTGAACGAGGTATGCGTCAGTGCGATACCGGCTGTGATGATTTGCCCGAATTTATCTTCATCCATGCTGCCAATCACCATTTTCAGAGGATTTTCGCCGGTTTTCCATGCAATCAACTGTGACACGCCTTTGATGACAATCGGGAACATGGCCACAAACCAGACGGTGCCGAACACATTGAAAAACACGTGGGCATAGGCTGCACGCTTGGCCACCGTGGTCGTACCGAGCGAGGCCAGCCAGGCCGTGATGGTGGTGCCGATGTTTTCGCCCATGACCAGGGCTGCCGCGGTGCGAAACTCAATCACGCCGGTGGAGGCCAGGCCGATGGTGATACCGAGTGTGGCAGAGGAGGACTGCACCACCATGGTCAGCACGCAGCCGACCAGTGCGCATTTGATGATCCCCAGATAACTGGTGGCCTGGAATGCGTGGAACCAGGCATTGAATGCGTCATCAGAACGTAAAGGCTTGAATCCGTTTTTCATGAGTTCAAGGCCGAAGAAGACCATCCCGACACCCATGATTGTCATGCCGATATAGCGCAAGCGATCCTTTTTGGAGAAGAGGAAGAAAAAGGCGGCAATACCAAGAATGGGCAGCCCGTATTTGCCAATATCCAACACGAGAATCCAGCCAGTGATGGTCGTGCCGATGTTGGCTCCGAAAATGACGCCAATGGCCTGCATCAAGGTCATGATGCCTGAATTCACGAACCCGACCACCATCACGGTCGTGACGGAACTGGACTGTACGATACAAGTTACGAACAAGCCGACCAATACGCCCATCACACGGTTGCTGGTCACGGCACTGATCATCTTTCGCAAACGATCGCCTGATACGGCCTGCAAACCCTCGGACATGTTTTTCATACCGAGCAGGAAGACACCCAATCCGCCCACCACTTGGGCTGCGATCTCTGCAAACAACTTTACATCCATAAACCGGGATCCTTTATCATGGTGCACTGTCAAAGATAAATGTCACACATTGGAGACTTACTGAAAACCAAAGCAGTCGTAACAAATAGGTCTGCAAAGCATCCGGTATTTTGGCTCCATGGTCAAGCATAAACCTGGGGATTCGGCTCGAACCTGACTTGCCTTTTTCAAGGGATGCGGATATAAGCCCTGGAAACGGATCGTCCCGTTGATAAGAATAATCAGGAAGGAACATCATGATTCGTGTGAACGATCTCACACTGCCGTTTGATCATGCCCCGGATGCCCTGAGCAAAGCCATTGCCAAGAGGCTGGGGGTGAGTCCAAAGGGGCTTCAAGATATCAAGATTGTGCGTCAGTCCATTGATGCCAGACGGCGTACGAGTATTGTGTTTGTCTATGCCGTGGATGTTAAGGTAGGCAATGAGGCCAAGGTGCTCAAGGCCTGTGTCGGTGATGCGAAAATCGGGCCTGCGCCCGGGATGATCTATGTCCTGACAAAACGGGCCAAACAGCCCAGGACCGTGCCTGTGGTGGTGGGATCCGGGCCGTGTGGCTTGTTTTGTGCCCTGATACTCGCGCAGCAGGGAGTCAGACCCCTGCTGATTGAACGGGGCAGGACCGTCAAGGCCCGCATCCGGGATGTGCATCGATTCTGGCAACAGGGCGAGCTCGACCCGGTGTCGAATGTCCAATTTGGCGAAGGCGGGGCCGGGACCTTTTCAGACGGCAAGCTCGTGACCCAGATCAAGGACAAGTTCAACCGCTCCAGAAAGGTCTTGGATGAACTGGTCAAGGCCGGTGCGCCCAAAGAGATTCTGTACCAGGCCAGACCGCATATTGGCACAGACCATCTGGTCAATGTGGTGAAGCACCTGCGTGAGGCCATCATCGCATTGGGCGGCCAGGTCCGGTTCGAGACCCGGTTGACCGGCCTGACCCTCAAGGACCATCATGTGACAGGCATCATGGTCAATGACAACGAGCCCATCGATACTGCCTCCGTGGTTCTGGCCCTGGGACACAGTGCACGTGACACCTTTGCCATGCTCCACAGTCAGGGCATTGCCATGCTGGCCAAACCCTTCTCCATGGGCGTACGCATTGAACATCCCCAGGCCCTGATCAATCAGGCCCAATACGGCAAATTTGCAGGCCATCCTGCGTTGGGGGCGGCAGATTACAAGCTCGTGCACCATGGGGATCACGGCAGGTCAGCCTACAGTTTCTGCATGTGCCCGGGCGGACAGGTCATTGGGGCTGCGTCCGAGCCGGGGCGTCTGGTGACCAACGGCATGAGTCACCATGCACGCAGTTGTCCCAATGCCAACAGTGCCCTGCTCGTGGGCGTGACACCGCAGGATTTCAACACGGACGATCCCCTGGCAGGTGTGGCGTTTCAGCGTCAGTGGGAAGCAAGGGCCTTTGCCGTGGGAGGCGGGCAGTATCATGCACCGGCTCAATGTGTGGCCGATTTTCTGGTGTCGCGCCCCACGCGATTTATGCGTTCTGTGGAGCCTTCCTATCAGCCCGGTGTGACGTGCTGTGACCTGCGTCAATGCCTGCCCGAGTTTGTGGCCGACACGCTGCGTGAGGCGATCCCCGCGATGGACAAAAAGCTTCACGGTTTCGCCATGCCGGATGCCGTGATGACTGCTCTGGAATCACGCAGTTCATCACCAGTGCGCATCATTCGAGATGAGACCTTTCAGAGCCCGTCTGTTCAGGGACTGTATCCTGCAGGAGAAGGCGCGGGCTACGCAGGCGGGATCATGTCTGCGGCCGTGGATGGCATCAAGGTGGCAGAAGCCGTGATCAGTGATCTCTAGGATGTCAGTCAATCAGGGCCACTCTGGTACACAATATCCCACTTTTTATCGAACTACGTCGCGGGCAGGCCAGGCAAATGTCCTCTATTCATGACCCATAAAGTGGATCAATATTGTTAAAATAGTGCTAAAGCGCCACGCCATTCGCGTCGATCAATTGTGTTGAGACGCCGTATAAGAGCCTTAAAGTGGGATAGTTGTCTGGCAATGCAGTATCCAGTGTTGTATTTGGGAGACGAGCGATGGTCATTTGGAATGAATCGAATCTTGGATGTCATGATACCTCCAGTCTCGAGAACTCAGTGGGCGAATGTCCATGGAACGCGAGGGTGGGAGACATCATGCAGTGTGGTGTCGTCTCTGTGCAACAGGATGAGTCTGTCTATGCGGCCATCAGCATCCTGGTGGAAAAACACCTGAGCGGCTTGCCTGTGGTTGATTGCGGTAGGCTTGTCGGGATTATTTCAGAAAAGGATGTGCTTTGCCTGCTGCGTGACTTCAAGCATTTGACGGGTCATGTCACAGAGTACATGACCAAAAAGGTCGTCAGTTATGACATTGAAGATACACTGGAAGATGTGGGGTTGGCGCTCATCAACAATACCTTCAGGCGCGTGGCCATTCTCAGAGAAGGGAAGCTCTGTGGTGTGATGTCACGTTCAGATCTGATCCGGTACTATGTTGAGACACTCAAAGTGCCTTCGTTGCAGGAAGACGGTGAGAGTCGAAAAAGAAGTCTGCAGGCAAAAGATGTGATGAAATGTGGTTTGCTGACCGTTGAAAAGCAGACCTCTTTGTATGAAGCCGCCGACATATTGTCGTCCAGAAGAGTGACTGGCTTGCCTGTGGTGGATCACGGCATGTATCTACAGGGCATTGTGTCAGAAAAGGACATTCTTCGGACGCTATTTGATCCGTATGCAACGACATGCCGGGTCCATGACATCATGACTGAAGAGGTCATCAGTTTCGGACATACAGACAGCATTTTTGATATCTGCGACTGTCTGATACACAATGATTTCAGACGAGTTCCCATTCTGAATGATGGAAGACTCGTGGGCATTGTGAGTCGTGCGGACATTATGATGTTTATATTGAAGCATAGATCGGAAATTTCAAAAGGTATGGCTTGAGACCAATGGCCTGGCAGTGAATTGCCGCGCACAGGCGTTTTGGAACAGCCTCTATGTGGTTTGCAACAGTTAGAATGATGGGAGAGACGAATGGTCATTTCGAATGAGTCCGGTGTTGGACCTGTCGAGACATCCAATCCTCAGAATCTTGCTTGGGAGTCTCAATGGGCTCCTCGAGCTGGAGAAATCATGCAATGCGGTGTGGTCTCAGTCGAGCAGGATGAGTCCGTGTATACGGCCATAGGCATTCTGGTGGACAAGCATCTCAGCGGTCTGCCGGTTGTCGATCAGGGCAAGCTTGTCGGGATCATCTCGGAAAAGGATGTGCTTGGTGTGTTGTATGAATCTCAGCATGTCACAGGCAATGTGTCTGACTATATGACCAAAGAAGTCCTGAGTTTTGATATTGAGGATTCCTTGGAGGACATTGCCTTGGCCCTGATCAACCATAATTTCAGGCGCGTGGCCATTCTCGAGGAAGGCAACCTTTGCGGTATCATATCACGTGCTGATTTGATCCAAGATTACGTGTCATCTCATAAAATACCCTCTTGGCAGGAGGATTGCGATGGGGTGGACAATGTGCCGCTGGCAAAGGATGTCATGAAATACGGTCTGCTGACCGTTGGAAGGCAGACCACGTTGTTTGAGGCTGCTGAGATCCTGTTTCCTAAGAAACTGACAGGCTTGCCTGTGGTGGATAACGGCATGCATCTACAGGGCATTGTGTCAGAAAAGGACATTCTTCGAACGCTGTTTGATCCCAATGCCACAGGATCACTGGTCAATGACATCATGACTGAAAATGTGGTCAGTTTTGCGCAAACAGACAGTCTTGCTGATATCTGCGACTGCCTGATACACAATGATTTCAGACGAGTTCCCATTCTGACTGATGGAAGACTGGTGGGCATTGTGAGTCGTGCGGACATTATGATGTGCATATTGAAGCATAAATCAGCGATTTCAAGAGCCGCGGTTCTGTGCTAATCACCTAGATTCAATGAACATCAAAGCCTCACACCTCAAAGATGACGTTCTTTGATGTGTGGGGCTTTTTTTATGGAATCTCATTGGCATCGTCTTTCTTCTTGAAAAACAGCGAACTGGCCCTATGATCTGTGTGGTATTTAATATTATCTCATTGGACAGATTGTGACTGACTCAGACCCTAATTCCCATAGACGCAGGCCAAGGTACTCAGGGACTCACCCCAAGAAATATAGCCAGAAATACAAAGAAAAACACCCGGACAAGTTTCCTGGATTGCACGAGCATTTGCGTGCCAAGGGCAAGACGCCTGCAGGCACCCATGTGCCGATCCTGGTGGAGGAGGTCATGGGCACGCTCAGACCCCAGCCCGGCGAGATCGTGGCAGACTGTACCTTGGGTTATGGCGGGCACGCGTACCAGTTTTCCAAACGTCTGGGTCCCACAGGCCGCATCATCGGTCTGGACGTGGATGGTGACGAACTGGACAAGACCCGCGAACGCCTGAAAAAGATTGAGCCTGCCCTGACCGTGTTTCGCAAAAATTATGCAGGCCTGGCCTCTGTACTTCAAGAGGAGAACCTGCCTGGGTTTGACATCATCTTTGCAGACCTGGGTGTATCCAGCATGCAGGTCGATGACCCGGGGCGCGGCATCAGCTACAAGCACAAGGGCCCCCTGGACATGCGTATGGACTCGCGTCTCAGGGAAACCGGCGTGGACCTGCTCCAGAAACTCTCAGAAGAGGATCTTTCTGCGGCCCTCAAAGATCTGTCCGATGAACCGGATCATGACAAAATCGCCCGGGCCATTGTGGCTCAGCGAGAGACCCAGCCCATTACCCAGACCAATCAGCTCATTCGCCTGGTTTTTGATGTCAAGCGGCTCACCATAAAAGACTGGAAAGCCCAGCAGCAACAGAAGTTCAACACACTCCATCCTGCAGCCCGTACGTTTCAGGCCCTGCGCATCCTGGTCAACGATGAACTCGGCTCGCTCAGACAATTCCTTCGTACAGCACCGCAGTGTCTCAATCCGGGCGGACGCATTGGCGTCATCAGCTTTCACAGCGGAGAGGACCGTCTGGTCAAGCAGTCCTTCAGAGAGGGCAAGGCCAATGGTCTGTACGAACTCATCTCAGGCAAGCCCATCACCCCGAGACGCCAAGAAGTCATGGAGAATCCAAGGAGCAGCGCCGCGAAATTTCGATACGCGAAAGTCAGTCAGGAGTCTAAAGTCCCGAGTCCTGAGTCATAATGCTTTCAGCCTTCAAGTGTAGCCTGCTTGCTGAGAAAGGGCTGAAAGAGAGTCTGGCAGGACGGTTCGAATTGGTTCGAGGGATCTTCACTGTCCGCAGCAGCATCGAACCATTCTGTGTTTGCGTTCGGTTTTAATCGACTGCTATTAACCGGGACAGATCACGCTCATGCTTCGCTTAATGATCTGTCCCTCCAGCCTGATCGTTCGAGAGAATTAAAGGTGTGGGAGGTATTGCACAAAAGAGTTTTTTCGCCATCAGCTCTTTTGAGCCGCTGCGCATGCTGGTTAAATAACCCCCACCCAGGGCCCATCAATTGAGTAACTTGATCCTGCGAAAATTTCCTGTGACCTGACAGGCTACAAGGCGGCAGAATTCCAGGTGATCCAGGGCTTCTCGTACGGCCTTGCGCGTGGCACAGCACGCTCGTGCCAGGGCTGATTCGCTTTGTCCTACGCCGGGGTCTGTGGCCAACATCACCAGGATCGAAGCGCGGAGGTTGCCTCCGAAAATGGCACGCATCTGATAGGACGGGTTTTTGTCCATGATCCATGGCAATGGGCGGATGGCATCAGGCTTGAGTAATACCGGTTGACACCAAAGTCCCCAGGTTTGACCTGTTTCGCAGGTCGTCTGTTGTGCCATGTCAACAAGCTTGGGAGATTGGCGGTCTATGTCAAACAGGGGCTTGGGCTGTGACAGAGACTTGCATTGCCGAATAATGAGGTTGAAGTGATCCATTGAATTAATTTGACGCACCATATCCAAAAGCATGCCCAGTGTGGCGACTTGTGTCTGATCTGATAATTCATTGACCATGTGGATCAGTCGATGGCGACAAACCAGTCGGCAGTATAGGGAGAGCCATGTCACGGTCATCGGCAATAACCGGGAAAACCCGGGCAACAAACGAGCCGTGTCCACGAGAAGGACCTCGATGTCCGGGGTCTTTCGTGCAGAGGCTATATTGTACATTGCGCCAACTCGCACCCAGCGAGCCAGGAGTTTGTCAAGCTCTTGAGTCATTGCATGCTTCCTTCAGTACATCTACATACTTCATAGCCCACTGGATCTGGTCAAGATTTGCTTTTCGGGAAGGCACGCGCAGCATGTTTAGATAGGTTCGCACAAAGACCAGCTCTTCGCGCGTGGGCTTCATGGCTTGGACATCTTCACGATCCTGCGTGTGATTGGCATAACATTTCATGGCCAGTAGATCGCGTCGCAGTCAGTGGTGGTCCTACTGGGGGGCAGTTGCTCCGTGAGAACGCCTGCAGCACCTCCGGTTAATAAAATGTCAATCGACGTGTCCAAAGGCAAATGGTCACCCAAGGTTTTTAACATATTCAAGATTGCTTGCCGGGCCATATCCATGACTGAATTGTATAGTATTAGTAGGCAATTGTAAGAGGCTGGTCAGAAAATTACAGCGTATTTTTCAAGAGAAGCAGTCCCGTGGGAGGAACCGTTTTCGGTAAAAAGGAAACAAGTCATGCCTGGTCCTCAAGGGCCGCTGAAAAGATTGAATATCCAATATCCAACATGGAAAACAACGGCTGGCTCAACCTTTGGCTGCGACAGCTGCTTTATTCAGATTGCCACGTATGTCCAATGATCAAGGGTGGAAGTCGCTGCGCTCCCTTGTTCTAATTTGGTATTCGTTTGCAGAAACGTTCATCGACCCTTCAAACGCCAAATCCCTTCGAGGGAAATTGCCGCCATTCTACAAACTCCAAATCGGCTTTCAGCTTTAAGTACTATGTTCAGGGCTGACCCTCAAGGGGCCTACGCAGCAGCGCAGCGAAGTTCCGTTATGCAAAGAAAGGCCTGTAGTCGGTAGTCGGTGAACAGCGGTGGGCACATAAAGCCAGGGATGAAACTTGAAACCTGAGACCTGAGAGGGCTATCGCCAGGGTGTGAGCCATTTTCAGCGTTCAGCTTTGTGCTTTCTATGTCTGATTGGTCTATTTCGAATATCATACGCTGGGTATGAAAAGAGGGCGGCCAGTGTGGCCGCCCTTGTGATCGCGAATCGGTTAGTTGTTATCGAGTGGGCTGAGTGTCTTAAAGGTCATTTGCGTCCATCATGCTTTTGTATTCTATCATATAATCCGCAAGCATCGCCAAATCTTCGGCGTCCACCACACCGTCTGTGAAGGGCAGTGGCGCAATGTCACATAGAGAATTGTCTGTGGAACCCCAGTTTTCCAGCAGGACATAGACGTCCAGTACATCCACTGCGTCATCACCATTGAAGTCAACCAAGGGAGTAACCTCTATCTGCCATAGATCGAACGTTGTGGCAGTGGCCTGCAAATCAGCCGGATCCATACCACCGGACCATTTGTTGCCACGATTAAAGTACAGCGTTGGGCAACCAGGTGTAAAACTCAAGTGGTAGTCTCCCTGCTCAAGGGATGTGGTCGGTTCAAAAGGCACAGGCGTTTGCCAGGGATCGGACACGCTCGATCTGTGGCTGACGTAGATTTCAGGATTGCCGCCGATAGCGGATTGGGTAAAATACAGGGATAGATTGTCAGGTGCGATGGTTGGGAATGTCTCCAGTCCACCTGTATTAAAGAGGGAGCCCATGTTCTGAGGTTGGCCCCAGGGATCATCCTTGGTTGGACGCGTCGTGACATACAGATCAAAAAAGCCACGGGAGCCGGATCGTCCGGCGCCATAGGAGTGGAAATAAAGTGACAGCCCATCTGACGAAATGGAAGGGCTGTCATCATAGGCATTCTTATTGACGGTCGGCCCCAGATTCACAGGATCGCCCCAGGGGTCGTTGGTTGTTGGCCTGGCACACACCCATAGGTCGCCATTCCCGTATCCGCCGGGTGCAGGTGCACAACCGCTGACGAACAAAGCGGGCCAGCCATCAGCAAAATAGAGTTCCAATCCATCAGCAGATATACACGGACTGGTTTTGGGACCACTATGATTGAGTTCGAGTCTGGACGGGGGATTCCACGCATCTTTGACCGTGGCGCGAGTGGCAACCCAGATATCGTTATAACAGGCATCACCACCATGAGGATAAGAAGATGCAAAATATAGCTCCAGACCATTGGCCGAGAGGCTCGGTGAACCATCATTGGAGGTCGTGTTGACATTGTTCTCAATGATAGGCATGGGCATTTCGTAGACCACATCTGCTCGAATGTTGCGACCCAAGCATAGAATGATACAGATACCCCCGATCCATAGTGATACAGCTTTTGTTGAAAACAACCATTTCATAAGACACCTTCCTTTCAAACTAAAAAGTAAACCATGTAACAACACTCAAAAACACCTGTTGGCCAAACATTTGTTCTTCTCTGGCAGCACATGCGACACAGGAAAGATTCTGTGCCAAGATTTTTGAAAAAAATAGAAAAGGCACTGAGAATAGGAAAGTAAGGAGAATGTTTGATTCTATGGCCTGACTGGCAGGAGCGACCAAGAGGGAGTGCTTTAAGCCGGCAAAGATTTTCATTGAAAGGACTTATTTGCACTATGGCAAAGGATCCTTGCCTTCATACAGGGCCTTGATCTCGGGTAGACTCAAGGCATGGTTGTAGATGCGTACCTCATCCATTCGGCCGTTCCATGTGGAACCTGGGAAAGGCTGAGATTTACCTAGGCAAACCGGTCCATTATCCAGGTTTATCTTTCCTCTGGCAGGGGCCGAAGTGTCCAACTCTCCATCGATGTATTGATATATCCTGGTCCCGTTGTAGACACCCACAAGGTGATGCCACTGGTCGTCATCCAACTCTTTGTGTCCCACCAGAACCCCCAATTCATTACTTTGAACCTCAAGGCCCTGGCAATGGAAACCCACCATGCCGCCAAAGGGTCTCCTTAGAAACTCCCAGGCATGATTTCCTTTGGTAATAATTGCTTGATAAGGACTGTCGAAGGTTTTCACTTTTATCCACATGGAAATGCTGATCTCACTGACGAAATTGTATTGTGCATTCTGCCCACAATCCACCCAGTCACCGTTTCCGTCCAGACTCAGGACATGTCCTCTATCCGGATCGTTTGTCATCTTGGCATCGCCTATAAACTTTGCCTGCAGTCCGTGTCCGGAAGCATCCTGAATAAATCCGCCCTTTGAATCGGCGCTTGTGAAGGGCCACCATGCCACCAGAGGCTCAACCTTGTCAAGGTGGACATGTTGACCGGATTCGTAGAGGTTCAACCTGGCAACCAGTTCATGATTGGACCATTCCTTGGGGTATTGCTTGAGGGCCTCCTTCTGCCATTTAACGGCAGCAGAGAAATCGCCACACTCTGCTGAAGCGACTGCCAGGCTGGCCAGGCTGGAGGGATCTTGATAATCTGTCAGCTCACAGGCCTTCTGGGCATACAACCTTGCCTTGTCTCCATTGCGAACATCTGCATCAGCACAGGTAGCCAGGAGGACGGCCAGCTCACGTAGGGATTGGACATGATTCGGATCAGCATGCAAGACCGCTTCATAGCCTGCCAGAACTCTGTGTGGCTCGTGGCCCTGATGTGTGGCATTTTGAGTGGCCTCATACAGAGCATGTGCCAATGCCCTGCGCGCGCTCTGTACAGTCTCTGCCTGAGCAGACACAGACTGTGACATTTCCACTGCTTCGACAAGATCCAGTGCCTGCTTCAGTTGGCCCTCTTGTAGGCATTGCCAGATGGATACCAGAGTACTGTCCTTTGCCGCCAAGACCTTCTCTGCTTCATACAGACAGGTCTCATCCGTGATTTCACCCTGTGCGCAAAGGATACGTAAGATGCTTAGTATTTGCCGGGCCTCCTCATGACGGTCCAGATGTGTGAGCGCCATGGCCATGTAAGCCATGGTTTGTGCTTCCGGCAGGGTGCCTTGGACCTCTGGGATCTCAGCAATGTGCTGCAATGTCCACAACGCATCATCATATTCTTTCAACTCATACTGATTGATGGCAACGGCCGTCACATTCCTGAGGACCCTCTGCGTGAAGAATTGGGACGACTGAATATGCTTGTGCCAATTTTTCTGTAGGTACTCGCCGCGTGTCTGACCTCCGCCCAAAACATCCCACGTGGGCAGGTCCGGATCAACCTTGGCCAGCCAGATCTCGCTCACAGGATAGGCCAGGTCCAAGGCCAGGTGAGAGCGGTCCGAAGACCAGTTACAGGACAGAGCCATGGGATCGAGCACATGCCTGCCCTGTCTCTGCTCAACATCAAAGATCCACAATCCGGAAGGCCAGGTCTGGATCCACCCAATGCCCAGGCTGATCTCCTTGCCATCCGGAGACCAGCGCACAAAATTCAATCCTGGACCAGGCACGACCCATTTTACTAGTTTTTTGCCTGTGGCCAGTTCCAAGATTGTGAGTTCTCCAGCCACCGCATAGGCCAGGAATCGCTCATTCGGTGACACCTGCATGTGTTGTCCTGGGCAGGGCACGACCTGGGTGGGGGGGAGTGAAGGTTGGTTGACGTCCACATAACAAAGCATTTCATCCACAGGCGAAACATAGTATAGGCGTGAAGCATGATTCGTCCAACTGGGCCAACTCCCCGCGACCAGGCGTTGCGCCGTACCACCCCGGGCTGGAATCAGCCAGATTTCCTCGCCATTTCCATAAAGATGATCAGCAGCACGCACAAAGGCAATAAACCGGCCATCCGAGGACCAAGCCGGGCTCCCCCCTGAGCTGGTCAGTACGCGTGTGTGCCCTGATTCCAGATCCAAGACCTCAATGCCTCGATAACCTGACCAACTGTTTGGCCTGAAAAGCCCCTGGGCTTTATTATCCCATCGCCACGCGTCGGAACGTGTGTAGGCAAGCTCTTGACCATCTGGAGACCAGGCTGAACTGTTATACGCCCCCCGTACTATGCGTGCAGCTCTGGAGCCCAACGCGTCAAAGAGACTGGCCACTGTGGGCAGGTAAAAACTCGGACTCGGACTGCCTGACCACATAGGGGTCAGGTTGTTGGGCATTTCAATGGATTTGCCGGAGACCGTCGCATCACTCATAAAGCGGCTCATGGTCGCCAAGAAATGGCCCCCAAAGGTGTCCTGTATTACATCCGACTCCTTTTTGACCTGATCATACTGTTTCATGGCATAAAAGATCTTGGCCAGTGTGGTCCTGTACATGACGTTATTTGGATCTAGAGAAACACATTGTTGAGCATCCTGTAGTGCGGCCTGGTAATTCTCCATGCGCCAATAGGTTTCCTGACGCTGATCCAGGAGCACAGGTAATTCTGAATCAATATCGCACAGTTCAATGGCCCGGGTGTGGTCTGGCAGTGCCTGTGCCAAATCACCCAGTTCACGCTGGGCCAGAGCACGCAGGGCATAGCCCATATAGTCTTCCGAACGTAAGGCAGTAATAGCCTCTGCGTCCTGCTGCATTTTGATGTAGTCATGCAGACCGGCGTGGATCAGTGCCCGGGACTCACGCGCAGCATAGTGGCCAGGCTTCAGTTGAAGGGCCTGGTTCAACAACTGCAGGGCCTCATCCGGTGTTTCGACAGTGCGGGCACGAAGATAATAGGCGTCTGCGGTTTTCGGCTTGAGGCGGTCTGTCTCTTCACGGTGCATTTGGGCCTGAACCGGATCATCTCTTTGCAAGATCTGCGACAACAGGTAATGGGCAGTCCCTGCAATCTGGGATTCTGCAGTCACCAGAGATGTGAGCTGCGCTTTGGCCTCGTCAAAAGACCCCAGATCGAATAGAATTTGGCCGTGTAACAGAAAGGCGTTTGCATCTGTCACGCCTGCCAGAATGAGTGGTTCTATTTCGTCTAAGGCTGTCTTAAGGCTGCCTTGAGCATGAAGTCGCTGGGCCCTGGATACACATTGGTCCACCTTGGCCTGGGTTTCCAGCGTGTCCACAGCGTTCATGGCCAGTTTTACCCGATTATACAGAGAGGCATTCAGTGCCAGGCCAATGAGCAGGGCGGTACCCACTGCAATCAGGGTGGTGACCACAGATCGGTGTCGCCGCACATATTTTTTCAGGCAATACCAAGTGCTGGGCCGGCCTGCCAAGACAGGTTCGTGCTTCAGGTGACGCTGGATATCCGCAGCGAATTCACTGACCGAGCTGTATCGCCGATCGCGATCCTTTTCCAGTGTCTTCATCACAATCCAGTCCAGATCCCGGTCAATTTTGATTTTTGAATTTTCAATTTTGGAGGGGTCGGATGCCAACTGTTGCGCCAACCGGGTGCTCGGACGCAAAGGTTCCTGCTCACGGATGATTCGCTCAATCTCAGAGAAACTCTTATTCTTCAAATCTGCCGCATCAAAGGGCGGTTGGCCTGTCAGCAGTTCATAGAGCAATACGCCAAGGGAATAGACATCTGTACGTGTATCCACGTCTTGTACGCTCATGTGGGCCTGTTCAGGGCTCATGTACCCGGGCGTGCCCATGATCTGGGCATGATGTGTAAAGAGTGTTTTTTCCGTCAGGCATTGATTCGTCGCCTTGGCAATGCCAAAGTCGATCACCATGGGCACAGGTTGGCCGTCACGGAGCGTGACCATCACATTCGAGGGTTTGATGTCGCGGTGAATAATCCCCTTCTGGTGGGCATGCTGTACAGCCTGGCAAACCACCAAGAACAGGCCCAACCGCTCACGTGTTCGCATCTGGTGTGTGTCACAGAACTGCGTGACAGAGACACCTTCCACATATTCCATGACAAAATAAGGACGGCCCGTTTCAGTAGTACCTGCGTCAAATACCCTCGCAATATTGGGATGATTCATCACGGCCAGGGCCTGACGCTCGGCCTCAAAGCGAGCAATGACCTGCTTACTATCCATGCCCTGTTTTATCAGCTTTAGTGCCACAAGACGACTAAGAGGGCTTTTTTGGTGAGCCTTGTATACCACAGCCATACCGCCTTCTCCCACGGTCTCCATGAGTGTGTAGCGGTCGATCACTGTGCCCGTGCCTTCAGTGTTCGAGGATTGTTCCCCAGTCATCTGCCATCCAAAGACCTCAGAGTCCAGGAATCCATGGGCCGTATTGTGCGAATGAAGAAGTGCTTCAACCTGCTCACAGAGTTCAGCGTTGTCAGAAAACACACTATTCAGGTATGCCTGACGCTCCGCGTCTGTGTGCATGTCCAGGGCATTGATAAAGGCTGTCTTAACGTCTGTCATCGTGACACCTCTGCATCAAATTCATCTTCATGGCCTGCTGTGCATTCTCATGCGACAAATGACGGGGAAAATGACAGATTAGTCAATTTTCATGGAAAAATTAATTTGCAGGCACAAATTCATCCCCTTTGGACACGTCATTGTGCAGCCATGCCCTGGCAAAGGCCCAGTAGCGGTACGCCGAACGTCGGGATATACCGAGCAGATCAGCGCCCTGCTGTAGTGTCAGCCCACCATAAAAACTGAGTCGTACCAGTCTGGCTGCCTCCTCATCAATTTGGGCAAGCCGGGTCAGGGCTTCGTCGAAGATCAGGAGTGTATCCGGTGATGATTCTACGGCCAGGCAGGCATCGTTGAGTTCCATCCGTTTGTTGCTGCCGCCTCGTTTCAGACGTTTCTTATGACGTGCCTTATCCACCAGAATGCGTCGCATGGCCTCGGCCGCGGCCCCGAAAAAATGTCTGCGGTTCTCAAAACTGGGGGTGTCTACTCCAATCAGACGAATATAGGCCTCATGCACCAGGGCCGTGGCCTGGAGGGTCTGGCCGGGTAGTTCACGGCCAAGCTTTTGTGAGGCCAGCACACGCAATTCCTCATACACCAATGGAAGCAGGGCATCAACGGCCCGTTCGTCCCCTTGATCAATGGCATTCAAAATGCGAGTCACATCACTCATTCAGACCCTTTTTTCACTCATACTCCGTGTACTTCAGGCAATTGCCCTTGGCCTTATCCACCGGATACTTCTTGGCGTTCTTTTCGATCTTTCGATTCGTCTCTGCCACCAGATCGATCTTGAGTTCGTGGCAGAGGTACATGAGAAAGGTGAAGATGTCACTGACCTCATCCTTGACGCGAGCCAGCTCGGTGTCACTGAGGTCATAGGACTGGTCTGTGGTCTTCCAGAGGAAGTTCTCCATGAGTTCGGCTGCCTCGATGGAGAGGCCTTCAGCCAGGTTCTTGGGCGAATGGAACTGTTTCCAGTCCCGCGCATCGCGAAAGGCCAGGATCTTTTCTTTTAGCTTCTCAAATTCTGTCATTCGGTGTGCCTATTTCTTCAAGGTAAAGACCAGGGTCGGGTCCAGGGGGTACCTGCCGAAACGTTCGCCATAGATGGCCAGGCCGCCGGGCAATGTCTCATCCACACTGAGGCGGATCACGAGTTTCTTTTGTTCCGCCGCCTGCTGCAGGGCCTCTGTCGGCAGTGTCACGCTGATCAGTTCGCCATAGGAACCTGCTTCCCGAAGAAAACGGTCACGTTTCTGGCTGTGCCAGGACAGGATCCCGCGATGATCCGCAGAGTCGTTGGTCAGGTCGAAGGCACCGGCTGTGTGGCCGCCCAGACTGACTGTGACGCGACTGGGAAAACGGGTTTCGTCTGTCATGGGATAGGCATTACGATTCAGGCTCGGATCATGCGTGCCCTTGCCCCGCATGAAATCCCCATCCTGCTTGGCTGCCCCTTCCTGGTCCTTGCCGAAGAGCTGCTTGGCCGAGACTTCCAGCTTGAACACGGCGTGATCCACCTGATCCGGAGTCAGATCTTCGGGCCAGGCGATCTGGTACTCAAAGTAGCCGGCACCCGCGCCGTTGACCTTGAGGCCGTCCAGCACGTTCCATTGTTTGAGTGACCACTGAGCCTTGGTGAAATCCCTGGCGTGGAGACGCACCAGACGCTGTGTCTGATCGCCCGATGTGATGGTCTCCTGGCGGAGGCTGGCTCCGTCAGTCACCTGATAGGTGGTAAAGTTGCGATGCAGGACTTGACCGCTTTTGGTTTTGAGTGTCACGGCCAGGATGGCCAAAGCAGACTGCCCGGGCATCTTCACGGACAGGGGGGGCAGGGCTTCGTTCATCCAGGGACGGTAGGGCACCTGTCGGCTGCCCACCCAGTAGATCTCCTTGACACCCAGTGTACTCCAGCCAAACAGGGACGCCTCCAGGGTCAGGCCGCCGTCTATGGCCTGATCCGTCATGAACGAGGCATAGACCGGCACCTCCACCCTTTGACCGGGCCTGACGGTGGTGCACAGCTCTCGCTCCAATGCGATATAGAAGGGGCTGTGGAAGTCCCTGATGGTCATGTCTGTCACAATGTCGGACAGTCCTGTAAATTTCTGAGACCGGTCATAGCGCCAGTACCCGTTCCATTCATTGATCACATCGTGATGCTCTGTATAGAGCCAGCCGCAGACCTGGGGGTGTCGTCTGAACTCGTTGATCATGATGTGGTAGTCCCAGCTCCAGTCTCCGTCCCCGGCACTGCCTTCATAGCCCCACACGTTGCCGCACTCGCTGTTGAACATGGGATCATTGTCCTGGACCTTGCCCGCAACATAGTTCCAGGGTGATCCTGGATACGTTTCTCTGCAGGCATTGTCAAGAAACTCTCGCCACCCGTAACCGGGCAGGTACGCATGCCAGGAATTCAGGTCTGTGGCCACGTGGTCGTAGTTGCAGGGCGAATTGTCTTCCACCAGTCGCGTGGGGTCCAGTTGTTTGGTCAGGCTGTAGATCTGGGCCACCCAGTCCTGCGTTTCCTGAGTGTACGCGCGGCGCCTGCCCTCTGTGGTAAACAGGCCCCAGGTCTCATTGAAGTTGACCCAGGAAAAGATGGCAGGGTGGTTGTAATCCCGCCGGATCATGCCGCGCAGTGCGTATTCCGATTCGGCCTGCATCTGGTCATCCGGCTGCCCCCAACTGTTGGGAACGTCTGCCATGATGAGCACACCGAGCTTGTCTGCCCAGTAGAGCTTGCGCGGGACCTCGACCTTGATGTGAATACGCTGGCCATTGAGGCCGATGTCACGTGTACGCTGAATCTCTGCACGCATGAATGCGTCACTCGGGAAGGTGTAAAAGCCCTCCGGGTGGTACGCCTGGTCCAGGGTCAGTTCCAGGTACACCGGCTTGTGGTTGAGCATCACATAAGGATAGTCTGTGCCGGGCAGCTTGCCCGTACTGATCTTGCGCATGCCAAAGTAGGTGGACACGCTGTCCTTGCCAACCGTTTTGCCAGAGAGATTTGCAGTGACTTCATACAAATACGGGTCCTCGAGAGACCAGAGCCTGGGCCTGGTCAGCCTGACATCAAAGGTCAGGACCTGAGCCCCCTTGGCGACCTTTTTGGTCACGGCCTTGATCCCATTCTTGAATTGCAGTTGAAAGGTCATGGCCTCTGTGGCAGGTTGATCCAGAGTCACCTTCACACCGATTTTTTTCTTGTCGATATCCGGCGTAAAATGTACGGTCTTCATGGCCACATCAGGCCTGGCCTCCAGGTAGAGGGTCTGCCAGATCCCGGCGGCACGACCGTATCCCTGTTTGCCTTCCAGCTTGAACGGATGCGGCGTGTCATCCACACGCAAGACCAGGCGATGGGTCTCTCCCGCGGTCATGACGTCGGTCACGTCAAACTCAAACGGCGTGTATCCGCCCTGGTGCTCACCCAGCTTCTTGCCGTCCAGCCAGGCCGTGGTGTGCCAGTCACAGGCTCCGACCACCACAAACACACGCTGCCCGTGCCAGGCCAACGGAATGCTGATGTCGCGTGTATACCAGCCGATGTCTGCCTTGTCCTCCACGCCCGAGAGCTTGGAGCCCCATGAAAACGGCACGGAAATGGTCAGCGGATAGTCTGTGCCCTCGGTAAACCAGGCCTGTGCCAGTCCCTGGTTGTCCGGATCAAACCTGAACTGCCAGTCGCCGTTGAGGTTCTGCCACTGGGGCCGCTGAAAATCCGGACGAGGATGTTCCGGGAGCGGGATACTGGCACTCGCGGCGCCCACGGTCAGCACCAGACTGCAGGCCATCCACCACAAAATATGGATACGACTGATATGAAGTGGGCTTTTTTTCATGGGACTTTTCTCCTGTCACCAAAATTGTGCATGCGATTGTTTGTGTCGCAGTATAGCTGCAGGGCCTGATTTGTCAAGTCAGGCATGATCGAGGATCACAGACTGTGTCCTGTGCTGGCCGCAGGGCCGTATGGACCGGACGTTCCTGTGGTGAAAGCGATATTAAAGCTTGCGTGCTTCATGTACAAAGGATACCATGAAGTGCTGATTTGATGCCTGTTTATGCGATTCGATGTCAGTATGAACCAATGAACACGACATGCTCTGAGGTCCCATGAGAAACACACGCTGCACTGTCCAGTCTGAAAAGCCAACCTGTCGCCCGAGTCTCATGCATGGCTGGGGGATTGTCTGCCTCCTTGCCATGGGGATGATGCCTGGCAGTCTGCCTGGGGCGGAATCTGCGAGCAGCGCCCTGCCAGATGCTTTTTCCCCTGCAGATTTGATCTGGAGCCTTCGCCTGGGCACCCATCAATATACTGTGCCCCGAGTGGACGGTGATCGACTGTACATTGGGACCGATGATGCCAACCTGGATCACCCCCTGTTGAAACGCACTGGAGGCGGAATATTCATGTGCCTCAAGCCGGACACCGGCGAGTTGATCTGGCAGCAAATCATTCCCCGTTACATGGCCGGGACCAATCCTCCGTTTCATTTCAATCACTGGAAATGCGGGGTGTGTTCCAAGCCAGCTGTGGAGGGCAATCGGATCTATATCGTCAGTCCGCGTGGAGAGATTCTCTGCCTCGATCGCGAGGGACAGGCCAACGGCAATGACGGCCCGTTTCTGGATGAGGCTCGCTATCTTGAGATGCCCGCGGATTCGGCCGCGATGCTCTCAGAGAAAGACGGTGACATCATCTGGCAATATGACTTGATCAAGGCATTGACTGTCTATCCGCATGATGTGTGCGGCAACTCGCCCCTGTTGCTGGGTGACTTTGTGTATGCCAGCACCTCGAATGGCGTGGATGACACACACCGGGGCATTCCCAATCCGGAGGCGCCCAGCTTGATTGCCCTGGATAAGCGAACCGGTCGCCTGGTCGCTGCAGATGCAGAAAAAATTGGACGCCGCCTGCTGCACGGACAGTGGTCATCCCCTGTGGCCGCCGTGTTCGGGGGCCGCCAGACGATTCTCTTTGGAGCCGGGGATGGCGTGCTGTATGCGTTTGAGCCGGTCCCGGACAATGCAGACCGCAGCCGGGTTGGCACCTTGAAGAAGATCTGGCAGTATGCCTGCTGCCCGGATGAATACTGGCAGCGTGATGGAGAAAAACTGCTGTATTCGGGGTGGAGCAAGAAGACGACCGAGGGACCCAGCGAGGTCATAGCCACACCGGTGATCGATGGAAACCGTATTTATATTTCCATCGGGCAGAGTCCCGTGCACGGCCCGGGGCAGGGTATGTTGTCCTGCGTGGACGGCACCACAGGCGAGGCCCTCTGGACGTCGAAACGGGTGGGGCGTTCCCTGTCCGATTCTGTGATTCATGACGGGTTGCTCTACTGCGCGGACTATTCCGGCACACTGCATTGTCTTGCGGCCGCGACCGGCGAGCCCCTGTGGGATCATGACCTGGAATCGGGCGTGTGGTGCGCGTCACCCGTGGTGGTCGATGGCAAGGTGTATATCAGTACTGAAAACCGATTGTTGTGGGTGTTTGAAGCGGGGCGAGAAAAAAAGGTGTTGTCCCGTTCACGCATGCGCACCATGGGCATTACACCCGTACCGTATGAGGACGTGCTGTACTTTCCGACTCAGCAACGGTTATTTGCCATCAAGCGACACGTACAGTAATCATAAAAAATGGGGCCTGTGGCGATAAATCCACAGGCCCCATTCCTAATTAAGCATACGACTCAGATCGGTCACATTTACTGAGCGAGAATCAGTTCCACTTCGGCGATCTGCATGAGTGTCTCAGTGGCACCTCGCAGAGTCGGGAATAGCAGCTGATAGTGCTTGTACGCCACGGTATTGTTGAACTCAATCGGCGTTTCGTTCTGCGTGAAACGCGGCCATTCGGCGGCACCGGCAAAATCGACGACATTGCCGGACGCGATCAAATCATACGGCCCATCGATACTCGCGTTGGAACCATAGAGTTCAAAGGTGATCGGGTCCCGGTTGGGCGTGTCGTTTGCCGTGGTGAGAGTCAATCCGGTGACAACCGTGGCACCCACCATGGGCGTGACCTGGATCCCTGTGGGTATGGAGCCGCCTTTACGGTGCAGGAACTTCGTGTTCACGTTGTTGTCAATCGCCAGATCAGGAGACTCAGCCGCAGGCCAGTCGCCGTCATCGGGCACACCTCTGAGCTCATCGCCCGGAGTGGTGACATCGGCGGAGATCACGTCTTCGACAGCTTCTGTCACCAACAGGATGTCATCTATCAGGATCATCCCCGAGGCACCACTGCCTTCCACGCCAATCGTGAGCTTCGTGACATTCTGCAGCCCGCTCATGCCGGTCAGGTCAATATTCCAGGTCTGCCACAAGGCTCGACCAATGCCGGAGAAGAGCGGATCAGCTGCACTGTAGAGGACCTTGGTGTTGTTGATCATGGCAAAGAGCGTGCCCGTGTTGCCGCCCTGACCACAGAAGTGGATGGACAGGACCTTGGCCCCGCCGACGGTCCAATCTTGCGGATCAGCGAATGCTCGCTCAGTCTTGGAAGCCACGCCACCGGTGTTGCTGTAATAAAACGGCATAGACTGTTCGCTTCCGGGAAGCGTATTGTCTTCTTCCATAATGGAGCCTTCGAAGTAGGGACTGCTGGGACCCCAGATGTCATGACCGATACCAGCCCCAGTGCCATTGCCGGCATATTCGGGGTAGTAGTCATCTGCAGAATAGCCATACCCGTCAGTCCAGGTCTGGAACGGACGGTCAGGTGACTTGTTGCCGTAACTCTCGAAGTCATCCACAATCAATGCATCGGCCGTGCTGAGGCTCCACACTGGGCCTGCCCACACGGACGGCGTCTCTGCATCGTTGACTTCATCCACGCGCCAGTAGTAGGTCCCGCTCAGCATAAGATCCAGCGGCTTGAGGCTCGCACTGTTTGTGGTGGATGAAACGGAGGCTGCTGTGCCATCGGCGACAGCATTGGCGTCATCGCTCACGTATACAGTGTGCTGCCCGGCTTCACGGCCCGCACGCCATGCCACGACTGCGTCGGGCCGAACATCACCGGCACCGGAGGCGGGATCGGGTGTGCGTGCATGCACAGGAATGCCGTAGAACTGGACCTCTGACACGCCGTACTGCGG
>JAIPFM010000010.1 GCA_021736645.1 Phycisphaerae bacterium
CCTGTTTTTGCTGAGAGAGGAAAGATCTCGATGTCTTTGTTCAGGCGTCTGGCATCTGCCATGGCCTTGTCCAAATCAAAGTCCTCAGAGGCACCCAAAGCCAGCATGTCAATCTTATTGATAACCAGGGCAATCGACTTGGCAAAAATCGCAGGATACTTAACTGGTTTATCATCCCCCTCAGCCACTGACAACACAACCACCTTGCCATTTTCACCTAATTCAAACGCGCCTGGACACACAAGGTTGCCCACATTTTCAATCATGATCAAATCAAGATCATCGAGGGGCAACTGCATCAGTGCCTTTCTCACCTGCATGGCAGATAAGTGACACGCGCCTTCCGTGTTAATCTGAATGGCAGGCGCCTGGGTGGCGCGAATGCGATCTGCATCGATTTCAGTTTGTATATCGCCTTCAATCACACCAATGCGCAGCTGTCCCTTGAGCAGTTCAATCGTCTTGCATAGAAGCGTGGTCTTGCCGGACCCGGGTGACGAGATCATATTCAGACAGCGTTTTTTCTTCTCAGCCAACAGTCGAGCGTTCTTCAAGGCATATTCTTCATTGGCACTGAGAATCTTTATACCCACATCCACCTTTTGCATGTTTTACTCCTCAAGAAATTCAATTTCTTCCAATATCAGAGGCGCATCCGGCATCAATTCAAACGAGTCGCTTTGACAGGCTGTACACTGAGGCTGATCAATATCCAGATCAAACGTCTGATGACAGTCTTGACACTGTGCTTGAAATGGTTTGTGTTCTATCTCTACCTGAACACCTTCGCACAGAGTCCCTTGGCTCACAACGTCAAACGCAAACCCGAAGACCTCTTCGTTGAGTGCATTGAGCTGTCCGCAACTGACCTTGATACGCACAGGTTTTTTACAGTGTTTTTTTGCTTCCTGCAACACCGCGTCGATCATGTTCTGGGCCACCACAGTTTCGTGCATCAGCAAATCCTCGGGAGTTCGCGTCCGTAAGGCATCTGGACAATGCGTTTCCCACCTATTTTGGTGACAAGTTCCACCACAGGTGCGCTGTCCGCCTTGACCACCTGGCCAATGATGCTCGCCTGTCGACCCAGCGCATGATCCTGGCATGCCTTTAAACAGGCGCCCGCCTCTGCCTGGTCCACCACAATCACGACCTTGCCTTCATTGGCAATGTTGAGCACATCAAATCCCAACATGTCCGCAGCAGCACGCACTGTCAGCGTGACAGGCACGGCGTCTTCCTGAATGGCCACGTTCAGGCCTGTGGCGCGTGAAATCTCATTGAGTGTGGCAGCCACACCGCCGCGCGTGGGGTCCCGCATAAAACGAATGCCCGGGCACTGATCGAGGAGCCCTTGAATCAGTCCATTCAAGGGGGCACAATCACTGGCCAGGGGCGATTGAAACCTGATTTCCTCGCGTTCAGACATGATGGTCATACCATGATCGCCGATCGTGCCGCTGATCAGTATCCTGTCACCTGCCTTGATCTGATCCATGCCCAGATTCAGACCCGAAGGATACAGGCCAATGCCCGCGGTATTGATGAACAGCTTGTCAGCAGCACCCTTTTCCACGGTCTTGGTATCGCCTGTGACCACAGACACGCCACACGCCTTGGCTGTGGCAGCAATGGATTCCAACACCCGGTCCAGCACGGCAATCTCCAGGCCCTCTTCCATGATCAACGCCAGAGACAAGGCCATCGGCATGGCGCCTGCCACAGCCAGATCATTCACAGTACCGCACACTGCCAGCTTGCCAATATCACCGCCATTAAAGAACAGGGGCTTGACCACAAAACTGTCCGTGGAAAAACAGATCTTTTCACGCCCCACAGACAGCAATGCAGAATCACCCAACGGCGACAGGGCCTCATTGCCCAAACGTGAGAGAATATGGTCGTGAATGAGTGAATCCGTTAACTGCCCGCCCCCACCGTGGGCCATCAATATTTTATCGTGTTTCATTTTAGCTTAGTTTTCAGTTTTGGGTTTTCAGTTTTCAGCATCTGTGATCCGTGATCTGTGATCTACGATCCATACTTATACCAGGCAGCGCAGGCGCCTTCGGAACTGACCATGCAGGGACCGACAGGCGACTGAGGTGTGCAGGCCCTGCCAAAAAGGCCACAGTCTTTGGGATCAATCAGGCCGCACAAAACCTCGCCGCATCGGCACCCTGTATTGCACTGACCGGGTATCTCAGTGATGCCAAATCGTTTGAATGCATCAAAGGCTTCGTACCTGGGCTTGAGTTCCAGACCGCTCTGTTCGATCTTGCCGATGCCTCGCCAATAGGCATCCGTCACATCAAAACACTCTGCCACCAGGGCCTGGGCCTTTGCATTGCCTCTGGCTGTGACCACGGCCTGATACATGGATTTTAATTCCGGCTTGCCCCTGGCCACCTGTTCACAGATCTCTGCCATGGCCTCCATGATGCCAGCCGGTTCGAAGCCTGCCACCACACAGGGACGCTTGTATTGATCCACCACCGGGGCATAGGCTTCGTATCCAATAATCACACTCACGTGACCGGGACACAAAAACGCGTCGATTCTGTCATTCCTGGCACTGAGCAGGGTCTGCATGGCAGGCACCACCAGCTTGTGCGCGCAGAGCACACAAAAATTCTTGATGCCCTGGCGTGCAGCGTCCTGCACCACCACAGCCGTGGCCGGTGTGGTGGTTTCAAACCCCACGGCCACAAACACCACAGTCTTGTCGGGATTGGCCCTGGCCAGTTGCAGTGCATCGTCTGCGCTCAGCACAATACGTGCCCTGGCCTGACGCGATTCCAGAGAACCATCCTGGCCTGGTACGCGAATCATGTCGCCATAGGTCGCGATCAGACAGTCGTCACGGTCCGCCAGTTCAATGACCACATCAATATAGCCCTGATCCGTGACGCAGACCGGACAGCCCGGGCCGGACAACAGCTTCACACCTTCGGGCAGGATCGAACGCACACCACTGCGAAATATGGATACAGTATGGGTCCCGCAGACCTCCATCACATGGATACGCCTGCCCACTTTATCACAGGCGGCCTTGATGGCTGCCTGTGCCTTTTGAATGGTATTGAGGTTCATTGGAGATTATCCGGAAAGCTTGTTGGTGGTTGCATTGAAATCGTCCAGTTGAGCGAGCAATTCCCAGGTCTCTCTGGCCTCTTCTTCGTCCACCTTGGAAATGGCAAAGCCAGCATGTACGAGCACCAGATCACCCACACCAATGTCAGGCAGCAGCGTGGTCCTGGCACGCCATCGATTGCCCATGGCATCCACCACAGCCCGATCCTCTTCCAGTTCAACAATTCTAGCAGGTACAGCCAAACACATATAACCTCTTCATATTCAGTTATGCTCCAGTGATTTAAAACCACCAAAGCAGGTTCACAGTTCCGGGTTCACGGTTTCTGGGTTCCAGTGAGTCGAATGATCTTGCGCTGCAAGCCTTCAACTGTGAACCTTCTTAGCCGGGAACCCACCCTTTGGCCTCACATGGCTAAAGGGTTACCTTTTTTGCAGCGATCGCTGCCTGTCCCAGGGCAATCCCGCCATCATTCGCAGGAAAACTCTGGTTCCATAGTACGTCAAAACCCAATTGGGTTAAAGCCTTAATCGTACGCGTCAGCAAGATCCGATTACAGAACACGCCACCGCTCAGGACCACGGTGTCCAGCCCTGTACGGATCTGGGCGATTTCAGCCATGGCCACAAATCCCTCGATCCAGGCCCAGTGGAACTTGGCAGCCATCACAGGAACCTCACATCCTGCCTGAATGTCTGTCACGAGATCCCGGATCACAGGGATCACATCCCACAGCACCACCTCGTCCAGGGTGTCAAACCCCAACTCATAGGCGCCTGCGACTGACACATCCACCACAGACTCCAGGGCCATGGGCAGCTGCGCGTCAAAATGATTGGTCGAACCGAGGCCCAGGAGCCATGCCACGGCATCAAACACGCGCCCCAGGCTGGACGTGTCCACGCAATTGAGTCCCCTGCCCAGCTGCTGGCGAACCACATCCCATGCCTCGGTATCGCCAACCCTCTGTTCAAGCAGTCCGTCAAGACCCTCGAGATCCGGCCCAAAAGCCTGTGTCAACAGAGACAAGCCGGGCCGCCACGGTTCCCTGGCAGCCTTGTCCCCGCCCGGCAGTGAGAAGTATTCCAGATGGCCGAACCGTTGAAATGAATCGAGTGACGCGATCAAACACTCACACCCCCACACAGCCCCATCCACGCCGTATCCGGTCCCATCAGCCACCAACCCGATGACCGGGCCATCCACCTGATGCTCGGCCAGGCAGGACGCGACATGGGCCCAGTGGTGCTGCACCTGAATCATGCGCACCTGTTTAAGCTGCTGTGCATACTGCGTCGAATAGTACCCGGGATGCAGGTCACACGCCACGACCACAGGGTCCACGTCAAACAGACCCTTCAAGTGATCCACAGACTGTACGAAGTGACGATACACGCCGGCATCTGCCAGGTCGCCGATATGCTCACTGCACAACAGTTGATCCTGCTTGACAAAACAGAACGTATTCTTGAGATCCGACCCTGCGGCCAGGATGGCCGAGGTGTTGGCCTGCTTCAAATAGACGGGTGCAGGCATATAGCCCCTGGACCGTCTGAGCAACACAGGATTCCGGTTGATCATATGCACAATGGAATCATCCACCTGCCTGTGGATCTCGCGATTGTGCATCACAAAGAGGTCTGCGATCTCCCCCAACCGAGACACAGCCAGATCATTGTCGCAGATGAGCGGTTCATTGGACACATTGCCGCTGGTCATGACCAACACGTCCGGCCCCTGGTCAAACAGCATCCAATGCAGAGGCGCATAACACAACATCCACCCCAGTGTATTCACGCCCGGCGCCACGCCGGACGCCAGGTCAGGGCCCAAAACTTTGACGGCCTTTTTCGGCAGCAGCACGATCGGGCTCTGCGCACTGGCCAGCACCACCTCTGCGTCGGCATCCACCTCACAGTGGCGCTTGATCACGGCCACAGAGGACGCCATCAGGGCAAAGGGCTTGTGGTCACGGTGCTTGCGTTCTCTCAGACGCGCGACGGCCCCTTCCTGACAGGCATCCACTGCCAGATGAAATCCCCCCACACCCTTGATGGCCACTATTTTACCGTGCTTCAGGGCCTCTGCCGCCTGAGTGATACTCCTGCCGGGATCGGCTTCCAGAGTCCGTCCCTGGGCGTCCGTGAGCCAGCATACGGGCCCGCACCTGGGGCAGGCCACGGGCTGGGCATGAAACCGACGGTCCGCAGGATTGTCATATTGCTGTTGGCATGTCTCGCACATGGCAAAGACACTCATGGTGGTATTGGGACGGTCATACGGCACAGAGGTGACAATGGAATAGCGAGGGCCGCAATGGGTACAGTTGATAAAGGGATACGCATGGCGAAAGTCACGGGCATCGCGCATCTCAGTCAGGCAGGCCTCACACACGGCCGTATCCGGTGTGACCTGCACGCGGGGATCACCCGAGGCGTCACTGGCCAAAATCGAAAATGCCTTTTCTCCGCATGCCACGGGGACCGGCTGCTGCCGGCAGGTGATGATACTGGCCAGTCTGGGCTTGTCATCCGTCTGAAGGCGTGCAAGCAGCCTCTCAATGGCCTGCCCAGTGCCCTGCAGCTCCATGACCACACCGGCCGTGTCATTACGAATCCACCCGGTCAGGCCGAGGTGTTCAGCGAGCCTGAACACAGTAGGCCGAAATCCCACGCCCTGCACAGCCCCGGTGATAATGATGCGCTGCCGTTCCATTGAAGCGATCACCTTCCCCTCAATTGGGTGATCACCACCTCACGCATCAGGTCCGGATCACCGGCCTGACCCGTGAACAGCTTGAACTGGGCCATGGCCTGACCCACAAACATGGCCAGACCGTCCACCACAGGACAGCCCCTGGCACGGGCGACCCTGAGCAGACGCGTCTCCAGAGGATTGTACACCGTATCAAACACGGCCATGTTTGCATGAAGCGAGGCTTCAGGGACAGGCATGGTCTCCACATCCGGTGACATGCCCACACTCGTCCCATTGACCAGCAGGTCTGCGGCCATGCCATCCAGGGCATCCAGACCCGCATAGTCACAGCCAAAGGCCTCTGCCAGATGCTGCCCCCTTTCGACAGTACGATTATAAATGCACACACTGGCCCCCGCATCTGTCAGGCCTGCCACGATCGCCCGAGACACGCCGCCTGCGCCCGCCACGGCCACGCGTTTGCCTGCCAGACCGGCGCGATCAATCTTCAAACCCTGACAGATCGCATCCAGGGCACCTGCATAGTCGGTGTTGTAGGCGCTCGGTCTGCTCGTCACCGGGTCCAGGATCAGTGTGTTGGCTGCGCCGATGGTCTCGGCCAGGGGCTCGATGTGTCCCTTTCTTGCGCGTGTATAGTCCAGGGCATTGTGCTTGTGAGGCAGGGTCACACTGAACCCGCGCGCATGCATCCAGGGCCTGGCACAGAGATTGTCCAAAAAGGCAGTCAGGCCCGTGAAGTCGTCGGACACCAGCAGGGGCAAATACCGCTTGTTCATACCCAGTTTTGCAAAACACGCATTATGAATGGCCGGACTCATGGAGTGCCCGACCGGGTCTGCAATCACACCAAACAGCTCTGTGTCAGCGGTCATGGATTCAGGCCGATACAGGTCACGGTACTCTTGAACCGTCATCTGTCCCGGTGCCGTGCTATGTGCCTTGTCCAGACTGGCAAACGTGAGAAAACCGCCCAGTTTGGGTGCCAGGATTCGCGACATCTGCCCGGCTTGTCCCATGCACAAGACAATGACGTCACTGTGTGCGGTATGCAGCACATCAAAGGCTTCGAAGCAATCGTTGATGTGATACGGTGTGAACACCATCTTGGCAATGGCCTTGGGATTGATTCGCTGCATGGCCTTGTACAGGGCACGAATGTCTTCAAAGGGACTGTCAAAATCGTGAGCTGACAATATCAAACGACACTGCGAAGCCTCTTTCAGGGCCTGATCGATGGCCCCCTTGACCTGTGACTTCTGGTAGTTCACATACTCGATGTCAATGTAGCGGGCACCGCAGGCAGCAGCCCGGGTCAACACAGCCACGCGCGCGGCGAGTTTCACGGCCTTGGCCCCGCCTTCACGCGCATCCCTGCACGTGACAAGCAGCTCTGCCTTTGAGCCCATTTTGCCCTGTATCTGCCTGATCACCTGATCTGCCAATTCAGCAGTGAGACCCTCCAGGTAATCACTTCGCCACTCCAGCACACCAGCGCCTGACGCCAGGCCCAACCCGACCTGTTCCAGCACACCCGGCACAGTCGATGCATTAATCGGCACTGCCACTTTTGTATACATAGGTTTAAGTCCCAAGTCATGTGTAAAACAGTTTTCAGTGTTAGGTTCTAATCCAGTCCAAACTGCTTGAGCCACTGGCGTGTCTCAGCATCCGTCACACCGTGGCGTTTGCCTGACGGCTCTTTGGGGCCGCGTCTTCGCAGCAGTCGCTTGAGTACCAGGGTCCAGAATTCATCCGACTTGACCACCTGGGCCTTGGCCTTTTGGGCCGCGCGGCACACACGGCGATCGCTGCTCACCACGTACAGCTTTTTTGGCGAACGACACAATGCGATCTGGTCTTCAATGACATCATCCGCCTCAATGCCTTGACCGGCAAATACCACATTGACCTGCGTAATCTGCTTGAACGGTCGCTTGTTGGGCGGCCCGATCCCGTCAAATATCACTTCACCATGGTCTCCCATGTCCTGGCAGTACAGACTGACAGTGCTCACCAGGCCTACATCATCCACAGGCTCAAAATGCTCGTCGTTCTTGAAGATCGACCATAATAAATTGTGACCATCTATGAGATAGGGCATGATTATTGGGTTTCTAGTTTCTGGTTTCTGGTAGACAGCTTTCGGTGTTCAGCTCAAAACAGTATGAGCCTAAGCCCATTCAAATACTTAAAACTCAAAACCAAATACTGAAAACTGAGTAAGCAGTATAGTGGCAAAACCGGAAAGAATCAATTGCGGAGCACTGGATAATCAGAACCCGGGTGCTGCATGGGGATTGTTCAGGGTCAGAAATGAAGGATACACTCTCTGATCGCCCTGAGGGAATCTCTCAGAATCTCTCTGCAAAAAAAACCAAGACACTCAACGACAGACGCGGAATCCCGTATCGAAGAGCCTGTAGGTCAGGTTGTAGGCGCTCGTGGACCACACCGCGCAGGTGATGTCAATCCCTCTCCAATTGCCACCGCGTGCCACGCGATATGACCCGGAAGCACTACTGGTCCATTCCTCGACATTGCCTGCCAAATCGCACAAGCCGTACCCAGCGCTTGGGTAATATCCCACAGGGGACGTATAGGGCGTGGACGTCAGGCCCAGGGGGTTGGCCTCTGCATAATTGGCTTTACTCTGATCCAGGGAGAGGCCGCACCCATACGTAAAACTGCCGTCATAATCAGCCACAGCTTCCCAGTCTTCTGACGTGGGTAATCGATAGCCATGGTAAATGCAATATGCCGTGGCCCCATACCAACTCACCTTCACCACCGGGTGATTCGCCATGTGGTAGCCGTCACGGGTGCGCACGACAAATGCGCCGTCCTGATAGTCAATCTGGCTGTCAGCGCTCGCTGCATAGGTCTCAAAGAAGGGCCCTGCATGACTCGTATCCGAAGGCCCATAGACACGGTCGTTGTACACCACGATAAAACCTTTTGACAGGGTCTCATTTAAAAACTGGCAATACTGGGCATTGGTAATTTCATATTTACTCATCTCGCCTTGAAAGCCCGGGTCTGAAATGGCCACAAAAACAAGCTTGCCAGTGCGACTGGCCATCCAGGTGCCGCCATACGCGCCCGCGTTGAGTCGGTCTCCATGGGGTGCAGTTTCCTGGCCCACGGAGCGATTGGGATCGCCCAGATCGATACAGTCACTGGTGACATCGTCGTACACCCAGTCCATGACAGAGGGATTATACCGACCATGCAGAGACTGCACGTGATAATCACCGGCCAGCCAAACCGCAGCGGGATGATTCGGTTCTACAGGCACAAGGCCGGGGTCATTGGCATCCACCCAGTCACCGCGCAATCCAAACAAGGGGTCCGTGTCCAGGCTGCTCATCAGAACGACAGGATCATGGCCGGACACCACCTGAATCTGCCGGGGCCTATTGCCCCATACAATGGAATGGGACAGGACCAGGTTGCAGTCTGTGACACAGATGCCTGAGCCCTGCTCACCGCCATAGTTGTCTGCTATGGTACAGTGCTCAAAAAGGCTGTGACTATCCACGCAATAAATCACGGCCCGGGTCGGCGGAGAGGAATCCGGATCAACTGCCATGGTATCCTTGCACCGGTTGCCCACAATCAGGCAGTGTCGAAGCGTCGGGCTGCTCCCAATACATGCGATGGCTGCGGCCTGACTGCCAAGGCCTCGGGTCAGCACAAAACCAGACAACAGGCAGTTGGCGTCTTCTCCCTGATTGAATGTCACGGCCACGCCCTGCTCATTGGCGTCAATCATGGGATACCGGTTCATGGCCGGAGCATTGGCATCAAAGCCAATGACATGAAGGTTCTTACCCATGAAATTCAGACATTCCACATATCGACCTTCACTGACCCGGATCGTCACGTGATCGCGTGCCGCGTTGATGGCCTCCTGAATGGAATCAAAAGGATGGACCTCAGAGCCGTCTTCATTGGGATCACTGACCTTCAGATCATTGGGACCGGGATCAGATATCGCATCGTCATCCACATAGAGAATATCCAGCGGACTTGGCGGCTTGGACGTATTGTCTATCAGCGTCAGCGTGGCAATATAACCGCCCCTCACCTTGACATAGTTGTCATTGGGACTCAAATCCAGAATACTGCCGAGAAGCATGCCGTCCTGCTGGAGTGCATTCAAAAGATCGGCCGCCAGATTCGTGCCCGAGACCGTATAGTCGATCATGGTGACATCACTGGCAAATTTGTTCAGCGCAAGGCCCGTATTGAGGCCATCGAGTTCCAGCACCAATTGGCCTTCATCATACTCGCCGCTGTCCGTATCACCATCCAGCAGGGTCAACGTCACAGAGATCTCATCAATACGCTCGAGGGCCAGGTAGTCCTGGTCGGTAAAGTCCCAGGGCTGAGTACCTGTAATCAACAGAGTCGGATTCAACATCCCGGAAGACTCCACCTGAATCTGCGAGGACGTAATCGTGCGGCTCGCAAAGGCACTCTGTGTCAAAATCCATACCAGAAACAATGCACCTATTGCTCTTTTCATGTTTTCACCCTTCCATCAGTACTTTTTCCTGGGTGCAGGCTCCTAGGACCGGAGGACTCAACGACAGACTCGGAATCCGATCGTGGAGAGTGTGTAACTCGGGGCAAAACCGCTCTTGGCCACCACCGTACAGAAAACATCAATGCTTTGCCAATCGCCGCTCTTCAAAAGGCGATAGCGTCCTGACGCACTGTATGTCCATTCCTGAACATTGCCTGCCACATCACATAAACCATACCCAAAGGCGGGATAGTATCCAACAGGGGAAGTGTAGGGAAATGATGTGAGGCCCAGGGGATTTACGCTATCATAGTTTGCCCTGGTCAAATCTATGACTTCGCCGCAGCCGTACGTATAGGTGCCGTCATAATCGGCCACAGCCTCCCACTCATCCGATGTGGGCAGTCTATAGCCAAAGTACTCGGCAAAGGCCGTGGCTCCGTACAGGCTCACGGCCACCACAGGATGGTTTGCCATGCCATAGCCATCACGTGAACGCACGGTGAAGGCGCCGTCCGAGACCATGATCTGGCTGGTAGAAGACGCGGGATAGGCTCTAAAATACGGTTCCAGATGGCCTCTATCCGAAGCCGCATACACACGGTTGTCGACCACCTCAATGAGGCCCTCAGCCAGGGCCATACCAAGATACTGGCAATACTGGCCGTTGGTAATTTCGTATTTACTCATTTCACCTGTAAAAAAGCCAGGCTCTGATATCGGGACAAAAACAAGCTTGCCAGTGCGACTGGCCATCCAGGTACCGCCGTAAGCACCGACATTGAGTCGGTCTCCGTGCGGTGCTGTCTCCTGACCCACTGACTGGGCGGGATCTCCGAGGTCGATGCAGTCACTGGTGTCGTCATCATACACCCAGTCTCCGAGATACGCATCATAGTGACCGTGAAGAGACTTCAGGTGATAATCGCCGTCCAGCCAGATGGCCTTGGGATCGTAGGGTTCCACAACGGCAAGATCGGGATCATCCCGATTGACCCAGGCGCCCGGCAAGGCAAACATGGGATCCATATCTACACTGGTGTTCAACACCAACGGCGGATTACCGGAGATCACTCGAATCTGTTCCTGCGCGTGACTCCATAGAATTGAATTGGACAGTCGGATGTCAGAGTTTGTCACGCAGATGCCAGATCCATACCTGCCTCCATCGTTGTCTGCCAGGGTGCAGTTCTCAAAAAGGCTGTGACTGTCCACACAATAGACCACACCCCGGTAGGGCCCTAACAGGTCCGGTACACCCGCATCCGAATCCCTGCACCGATTGCCCACAATCAGACAATGCCGAATGGTTGGGCTGCTCCCAATGCATGCCACGGCCCCTGCTTGCTCCCCATACCCTCGAGTCAGCACAAAACCGGACAAAAGACAACTGGCATCCTCCCCCTGGTTGAATGTCACCACTGGGCCTTGGTCGTTGGCATCGATGATGGGAAATCGATCCATATCATTTATGGGATCAAAGCCAATGATTCTGAGGGCTTTACCCCTGAGATTCAGGCACTCGATATATCGACCCTGACGCACCAAAACCGTCATGGCGTTGTGCGCCACCTCGATCGCTTCCTGGATCGAATCAAAAGGATGATCCTGAGAACCATCTTCAGCAGGATCGCTCTTCGTCAAATCATGAGGCCCGGGATCATGACTCGCGTCGTCATCCACAAAAAGAACGTCCTCGAGATTCAGCAATTCATCAGCAGGCTCCATGAATTGCCCCCCAGGTCCACCCTGAGCCGGACTGGCAGACGCCTGCTGAAACAGGGTCAACGGACCACCGACACGGCCCACCACTGCCAGCAGTAATACGAACGCTACACTTCGCATTCTCACCACCCTCAAAAACAGACATCACCCCAGTGCGTCTGAAAGTTTAATCCTCCTTGGGTATTTTCTTCGTCCAAACAAGGTACTCCGACAGGCATGATCCCCATGCCTTACAGGCAGCAGAGTCCGGCCCGGAGCCCCTGATGTTCGCTCCTCCAGATGAGCTCAACCTTGGATTCAATCCCTACACTATAACAGAAATGCCTGCAAAAAAAAAGCCCCTGACAGCGTCTGCCCTGTAATCCCTGGGGCCAATGCACCTCAACAGCCCCTTGCGGAGACGCCTGTGAACCATGCCACAGGACGCCCCAGGATCGGTGATTCGGGCTCTTGAGCACACCCTGAGTACTTTTTCAGCTTTCAGTGTCTATTCCAGGATCAAATCATACGGCATCATCATAATCACGTTTTCCTGTCGCATGAGTTGGATGCGCAACAGGGCCTGGATCAGGATTTGGGCTCGTTTGGGCTCCGTTTTTTGAAGGAGGTCCAGCAGGCTGTCCTGAGATCCCAGGGGTGATATCATGGCCTTGGTCATGGCCAGGCTGATGTCCGTAGACCGGTCACTGGTACCGGCCAGTTCTTCCATCAACTGGGTAATAAAATCCGTGGGCTCCGGGACCACGCGCACGTCATACTCTGTGAGGGACGCCTTTTCTGCGGCACATGCAATGGCCTGCTCCAGACCGCCCAGGTAATCCACCAGTCCCAACTCCAGCGCCTGCTTGCCTGTGTACACCCGTCCGCCTGCCATGTCATTGATGTCTTTGCGCAGCCTGTATCCACGTCCCTTGACCACGTGGTCTTTGAAGATCTCGTAGATGCTCTGCATTTGGGACTGGACCACGTCACGCTGCTCTGCACTGAACGATCTGGCTGAATTAAAGAGATCTGCATGGGCTCCGCGTTTGTGATCCACCCAATTCACGCCCAGTTTGTCCCACAACCCCTGGGTCACCAGCTTGCCGCCCACCACGCCAATGGACCCGGTGACCGTGGCACTGTCTGCATAAATGGCGTCCGCTGCGCACGCCACATAGTAGCCGCCGCTGGCTGCCGTATTACCCATGGACACCACGAACGGCTTACAGGACTGGACAGCCCGTGCAGCACTGAGGATCACTTCACTGGCTTCAGCAGAACCGCCGGGCGAGTCTATTCGCATGACCACCGCCTTGACAGAATCGTCTTTGGCCGCGGTCTCCAGGGCCTTTCTGATATTACCGCTGAACGCGCCACTCACGGAGCCAAAGAATCCGGCCTCACCATAGCCAGGCACAATGGCACCCTCGACATACACCACGGCAATGGTCTCTTTCTGCGCAGCACGCTGCGGTGCCTTAAGGAGTTCTGACAGGGCCGAAAACAGGCCGAAGGGGCTGGACATATTGATCTTGGGGCCTTGCTTTCTACCATAGCGATTGTTAAAAAACACGGCTCCGCCCAGGTCTTTTTCAATGCGTTTCAAAAAGGCAGGTCTGGTTTCAACGGCGTCTATCAAGCCGTGTTTCAAGGCATCCTCTGCCAGGAAAGGCCCCTGATCGATCAAGGCCTTGACCTCCTGGATTTCCATGGCACGGGATTGAGCGATCATGCCCGCCAGGCTGTCATACAGGCCATCCAGAAGCCAGTCCAGGTTGGCCTGGGCTGCGTCGCTGGGACCTGTGCGAGTCATCGTCTCTGCAGCGGATTTGTAATCTCCCAGACTCAGAAAATCGGCTTGAATACCCACCCGGTCCAGGAGGCCCTTGAGGTACATGGATTCGCTGTATAAACCGGTCAGCATCAAGGTTGAAGCAGGTGCGACGCTCAAATGATCGCCTGCGCACAACAATGCATACACACCTGTGGTCATGCCTTCAGCATGGACATAAATCGTCTTGCCCTGGGAGCGAACCTTGTTCAGGGCGGTCCGCATTTCTTCCAGTTGTGCAAAACCAAAAGACATGCTGTCATAGGTCAGGACCAGGGCTCGGACTTCCGCGTCCTGACTGATCCTGTCCAGATGCTTGACAAGTTGGCGTAATGCCATGCCGCCTATCTGGATCGGAGAATCTGCCATGGACGATTCTGACAGGACACCACTCAAGTGCAAATGCACCACCTGAGCCGGTGTTTTTTTCTCGACCTCAACAGCCCCTGCCAGGGCACTGATCAGGATCACCACGCACAATGACCCCCTAAATGACTTTGAAAACCGCATAAACACTCTCCTTTCTCATCTATTCCATGCTGCTATCGCAGCCAAGTTGCACGAAGGAACCTGAAGGTTTCTGATGAACCCATGATTTGCCCCAGGCAAAACCCGGTAACTCTCTTGTATCAGAACCGCCCAGTCAGTACAATCTGATTTTTGTCGACGACCCATGAATCTACCAAACATTGACATACCCGAACCCTGGCGTGTGCTGGCCACAGGCATCACTTCAATCCACGGATGGCCCATTTTTCAGGCCCTTCAGCAGCATTTACCTGATGATCGCCTGGTTGGCATCAGACCGCCCAAGATGGATGTCCCGGATGGCCCGAACATCGTGCCGCTATGCATAACAGACGTCCAAGCCCTGGAAAAAATTCGAACAGCATTTAATCCCACCCATGTCATACATTGCGCCGGAGTCTGCGATCTGGATGTGTGTGAAGAACGCCCAGACTGGGCGCACGCCATCAATGTGCAGGGCGCCGCAGCCATGGTCAGGATATTCGGCGATCTGCCCATGCTTTATGTGAGCACAGACCTGGTCTTTTCTGGGGCCAATCCTCCCACAGGTGGCTACACAGAAGACCATGCAACAGATCCTGTCAGCGTGGTGGGACGCACCTTTGTCCTGGCAGAACAGCAGATTCAAGCCGCTTCCAAGCATTGCATTGTACGCCTGGCCCTACCCCTGGGCGACTCGATCAACGGCCAAAAAGGGGCTGTCGACTGGATCGAACATCGGTTCAAACGTCATCTGCCGGTCACACTGTTTTATGATGAAGTACGCAGTTGCGTGTCCTGCGACGCCATTGCATCCGTGACACTGGCTATGCTGACACAGAAACTCACCGGCCTGTACCATTTTGGCGGCCCAAAGCCCTGGAGTCTGTACGACATTGGTGTTTACGTGTTTGAAAGGGGCTCATACGATCAAACTCTATTTCGCGGCATGCTGCGTCACGAGGAAAAAGACGGCCCACCCCGCATTGGTGATGTATCGCTCAACTCCAGCAAGCTGAAGCAGGCCCTGAATCTCTGTTTTTAGTAGGCGTATCCAGGATTCTACGCAGCACAGAAAGCGTTTCAATCCCTCATTTTGAGGCAAAACCTCATATCATTATCTGATGAAATGTCGTATTATACTATAGCCCCACGTGATGAGCTTCTTTGAGTGTGCAAACGGTGTTATTTTCCGTGGGGTTTTTTTTGCTCTTTTACACTGAACCTTAAATAATTAGGCGGTTTCCCAAAGAATCGCTTTATAATTAAAAAACATCCTTCTGCGGATATCTCGCTTTCCTCTCTCTCCTCTCCCTCCGCACGCAGGGGATGTTTTTTTTTGCGCTCACAGGGGATCTCACCTGTGCTACAATACAGCCTATGAAAGAGTCCATGGGTCATCACTTGGGTATCGTGTTTTCGACCAGTCAGGGCAGGATGTGTCCTGACTGTGCACAGCCCGTATCAGACTGCGTGTGCACCCAGGGTGCAAACACCCCCCTTGGCAACGGCCATGTGCGTGTGTCCAGAGAAACCAAAGGCAGAAAAGGCAAGGGGGTCACCCTGATTTCCGATCTGCCCCTGGATGCGAAACACCTGCAACAACTCGCCAAGCAACTCAAGCGCAAATGCGGTGCAGGCGGTACGGTCAAGGACGGCGTCATAGAAATTCAAGGCGAACACCGGGACCTGCTTGTGCAGGCGCTCCAGGCCCTGGGCTACAAGGCCAAACGTGCCGGAGGGTGAGTTCTCAGTGTGAGAAGATGTTGACCACAGAGATCCCGGATCACCCGGAACTCATGCAGACGCCGCGCTTCGACCTCTCAGGAACAAGACCAGGCCGACAATGGCCAGCAGGATGCTCAGGCCAGGTGCCATGTTGAGCCAGTCAGGCAGGTCTTTGTAGACCTCCAGGTCTATATAGTCGGCCTGTGTCACGGCCAGGGCCACGGCCAGCGACTCTGTGGTCTGGGCCGTGTGATGATATTCAAACCCATTCTGCGCCCGCTTGATGCCCCCCTTTTCCTCGGACGAAGAGGCAGAGGCCTCGGTCTGTTTCTCGAAGAGCACTGCGCCTTTGGAATCCGTGACTGTGGCCTTGAAATCGAGATTGGCCCAGACCTGCTGCCCCATCTCCTCGTCCACACCCCAGAAGGCGAACCTGTAGGCACTGCCCGCTTTCACGGGGATCTCCAGGGTCCGGGCCTGGACCTGAGACAGTCTCTCGCCAAAAACCTGCGACTTGGACTTCATCTGAGTGGCCACAAAAAAACCCACCACCCCCACACTCAACACGACAATACCCAGTTGTTTCTTCATGACAACAATCCTTTACGCTTCAGACTCAAGTTGCAGGTTCAATGTTCGACATAAGGATTCAGCCAATGTTTTGGCGTCTTGTTTTTTGGGGGTACGCAGCACCGGATAGTGTCGACCTGTGCGGTCCCGCAGCCCGACCTGTGTACAGGCGATCGTACGCGGCACAACATACACGTAGACATAGGCATAGGCTTGTTGAGTCACCACGTGAGACAACGCCTCGGCCTTCACCTGCCAGTCGTTGGTGCGTCCCAGCAGACTCACTGCCCGCAAAGTCACGTACCCCTTTGCCTGGCAGACCAGGACCTTCTTGCCAAAGAATAAAAAGGCGGCGCAGAAAAAGAAAAGGCCTGTGGCGACAATCAATCCCTCCACAGTCCGTGACAGGAACGTGTCCCCATACATCATGCCGGCCAGAGAAGACGGCCCGAGCACCAGGGTAATGAGCCACGCACATGCCAGCACCAGCGCCCCCCACTTCGCATTTTCTAGCGTGGATTCCAGGACGATCTCCTGATCCTGCCCCAGTCTTTCCGGCATTGAACGGCCGGACAGTCCCGGGCGTTGCAGGGTCATGAGCTTGAACAGAATCATGAGGGTCAGCACGGCAGCCGTGCCATACACCCACCCTGCATAGCGTTTAACCGCCATCTGTTCATTGAGGTATCGCACCTGGCGAACATACTCCGGCTGCCCTGAAAAATACGCGAGCCCTTCGGACAGAACCTGCGCCGTACGTCTGTACTGGCCGCGATCAAAAAGCAGATACGCCAGAAGTTTACGCGACTCATAGGTCTGTGACGGGGCCTCAGCCAGGGCCTCTTCAAACAGAGTGACAGCCAGATTTGCGTCTGGACTGAACACCTCGCCCCGTGGATCTTCATCAAAAACCGAAACACCCTGCCTGAGCTCATAGAATAAGATCTTGCCCATCTCCTGGGCATACAGCCACGGCTGATCAGACTGAGCCTTGGCCTGGTCGAGCAGGGTCATCGCCGTGTCACGTTGTCCCTGCTGGATCATGTCTTTGGCCTGTTGGATGACATCGTCCTCTCCGGAGGCATTCACCGAAAAGACATGAACGAGGCAGAGCACCCAACAGCCTATGACTTGTGTTACGCTTGGATCATTCATGCGTGTAGTTTATTCGGTTTGCCCTGCAGGGACATAGGATAAAAAGGCGTTGAGTGCCGATTTTTCAGGGAGACACGGACCAACGGTGAGGCACGTCTTGCTGCCAGTCGAACGCGGATTACTGAATCCGAACCATCGGCTTATAGCTGCCGGCGCTCATGGTTTCCCAGTAAGCATGGTTGCTGTTCTGAGACGTGTCCTTGCGTGACAGATCCAGTGTCACGTAGGACACCGGGGCCGGGTTGCCTGCGCAGTAGGCCTGTTGCACACCCGGACCATACCGTTCGGTGGCCGCTCTGAGGATGGCTTCCATGATGGGTTTGAAATGGATATCCGGATTGATCCGTTTTTGCGCGGTTTTCGGATTGGGATATACAATCCTCAAAATCTTGTTCTTCTCAAATTCACGGGGCTCAATTTCCAGATTGAATTCAAATCCGACTCGATGCAGCGGTTCCATGCTGGGCAGCGGAATCGAGGCAGGTTGCGCCGTGGCCAGACCAAACTTATTCAGGCAGGTGACAATCCAGGGCGTGATATAGCCATCGGTCAATCCGATGTCAAAATTTCTTTTAAAGATCTTTAGGAATATCACATCTCCTTCGAACCAGGTACCCCGCATGGCAGCACTGGCCTGGCGTGCCACACGCTTGGTCTGCCCCCCCAGGCTGTCAATGACCGCCTCGATTTCTCGGGTCATGGCCTCATCGAATTCCAGGTCAGGGTCTGACAAGGCGGCTCCAGCAATATGACAGCCGAGCAGGTTGGAATAATTGTCTTCCCAGGAAAAGGCCGACTGAAACTCCGGCCACACCCCAATACCTCGATATCCGTGCCACGTCAGGATTTCGTGCCAGGTGGCTGCCGTAAATGCCAGATGCTGGCCCAGGGCAATGGCAATGTCACGTGTGGCCTCTTCTCTTTCGACCTTGGACAGGGTAGACCAGGTCTCCGGATAGGTCCAGGTCACATAATGGCGAGACGGCTCCCACATCCTGTACTCAAACCCTGTCTCGTTATTCTGAATACTCTCTTGAATTCGACACGCCAGATAGGCCGTCCAATCCGCCAGCTTTCTCAGATGGGGTGTATCAATGTGGCCGCCCTGGGCCGTGTAGAGAATGCCATTCTTCTCTGACAGACTGAATGTGTAGCTGTGTTTCCCCAGCTTGAAGGCGTTGATGAAATGGGTGCCCAATGTCGCGCAGGGCGGAGAGGACAGTCGTGAACGCGGCTCCTTATGCCTGAGACTCCCCTCAAGAAATCTCGCTTGTGACACATGTGCAGAACACACCGTGATGAACATACTCATCCACACCCATGTTTTCAGCCTTGAAACTCTCATATCAACAAAACTCCGTGTAGATTATCTGCTTCGAAAAAACATCCATTTTTTTGTTGTCCACACCTTCAATAGACCATACCCGCGCGATTGAAAGCCCATTTTATTTACCCAGATAATAAATTGCGAGTTCTATTTGTCAATATACGCAATCCTTATCGCAATATCCCTTTTTCTGAGACAGTGGAATCAAGTTTATAGGACGGACTATACCCGAATCCATCACTTTTTTCAAGGTATCTGTGCCCGCATGATGATCAAGATTTTTTATAAAAGGCCTGCGCCAACAGCACGGCCCACCCCAGAAGCACAACCAGCAGGGTCCCCAAAAAAATATATTTCGGTGTACACTCAGCCAGGCCTTTTCTAAGCCAATGTGGATAATGTCCGGATAGGGCCACATAAATTCCCATCACAGCACTGGCCACCAGTGACACATAGAAGAAGCAGGCACCCGGCTGAATTTTGAAGGCCGCCACCCAATGCCCTCTGGAAAACGCCCGTAACGAGGTCGTGTACCCGCATGTGGGACAGGGCAGCCCGTGGCTCACTTTAAAACCGCAAGGCGCAAACAGCCGCCCAATATCGTAGTGAACGGCCTCCAGCACGGCCGTACCGATCAGGGGCAGGGCGACCACCAGAAAAATCAGCAACCCCTTCTTGCGCTGCCCTGATGTGGCCTTCAGTCTTTTATTTCCGGAAATTCCTTGTTGGTCTAGGGTCATAAGGACATTAGAATAGGCCCCTTAAACTAAACTGTCAAGAAAACCTAGATACAGAAGCTCCATGACAAGCCATACTGAAGATTACGAATCCCTGCTGACCACTGCCATTGAGGGCGCACGCATGGCAGGTCACCACGCCCTGGACATGATGGACACCACACAGGCCTCCATTAAAAACAACTCAGAAATGGTGACAGAGGCAGATCGTCAGTGCCAGACTCTCATCCTTGAACGCATTCAATTGGACTATCCGGACCACGGGTTTATCGGCGAAGAAGGGGATCACGGCAGGCTTTTTAAACGCCCCCCGGCTGACCCTGACGGTATCTGGTGGGTCATAGATCCCATTGACGGCACCAACAATTATGCACACGGCCTGCCTCAATTCAGCGTCAGCATTGGTGCCATGCAGCATGGCCGTCCCATTATGGGTGCCATCTATGACCCCTGCACAGACCACATGTATACAGCCACGGCCCAAGGCACCCCTCAAGACAATGGCGCACCCATGACCGTGTCACACGAATCACTCAACCTGTACAGCAGTGTGGGCATTGACTGTCACTTCGGCGACACCATCCCCCCCTGGGTGCACAACGTCATGACGTGCACTCGATTCCGCAATTTAGGCACCACTGCCCTTCACCTGGCGTACGTGGCCAACGGCGGCTTTGCAGGCATGGCCCTGTTCACACCTAAACTCTGGGACCTGGTGGCAGGCTGCCTCATCGCAGAAAAGGCAGGCGCCGTCATCTCTGACTATCAAGGTACCCCCCTGTGGCCCCTGGATCCGAGCACGTACGAAGGCACTGCCATCCCCAGCATCATCTGCAATCCAGTGGCCCACAGGGAACTGCTGGCCATGATCCATGGGACATGATTCACCTGCACTGATAGAAAGCCACACCCGCTCGATGGATATGATCTACGAGATCAGGATTAGAGATTTGCCTGAAGACGAAGAGGCCAAAGGGCACGGGGATTAACCCAATTAATGTTGGGCGCCGCCAGAGAGGGAGGATATCATACAAAACAGTGATGCTTCTGCAAACGCTCTCTGACACACCCTGGTCGAAAGGAACGTAACGATGAATAGACACTTTTCCATCTCAATGATCGTACTGCTGATGGCAGGTTCAACGGCATTTTCCCAGAAGACACCCACGGGCAATCCCAGTGACTTTAGAGTCAAGACCTGTCTCCATTCCGTCAGCTACGCCGGTTTCTGGCGTGGACAAGCCAGATTGAGTGTGGATGCGTTCCTGCTCAAAGCCAAACAACTGGGATTTGACGGCATCATGTTAATGGCCAAGCGACCCCATGTCTCCATTTTGGATTACGATGCAGACGCACGCAAGGCCCTGAAACAACGGATTCAAAGCCTCGATCTGGCACTGGTCTGCCTGGCCGGGTATACGGATTTTACCGCAGGTATTGACAAGGCCGGTATTCCCAATATGGAAATTCAGGTGGCGTATGTGGGCGAACTGGCCAAATTGGCGAAGGATCTGGGCACCCCGATGGTACGCATCTTCACGGGATATGAACGGCCCGACGTCCCGTTTGACAAACAGTATGCCCTGGTGGTCGAGGGATTGAAACTCGCCGGAAAGAAGGCGGCCGAATACGGCATCACCCTGGCCGTGCAGAATCACCACGACATCGCCTCACATCACGAGACCATGCTCTGGCTGCTCAACGAAGTCAACCTGCCCAATGTAAAGGCCGCATTCGACGCCTGGACCCCGACCCTGGAAGGGTTGGATTCGGTTCAAATGAAAGCTGCGATTGAACGGATGAAACCCTATATTGTTCACACCACAGCGGCCCAGTACGTGCGCTTGCCGCGGTATCATTACGACCACACCCTGACCAACTTCATGCAGGACGAGACCGTGATACGCGCCGTGCCCATGGGAGAAGGCTTCATCGACTATGACACCTTCCTTCGCAGCCTTCAGGCCATCGGCTATCAAGGGTACATCGCCTATGAAATGTGCGAGGTCCTGGACGGCGGCGGCGACATTGACAACCTGGACAGGACGGCCAGAGCGTTCCTCGAGTATGTCGCCCGATTCAGGAAGAACAGTGAGCGATAGATCAAGCAGTCAAATGAATCGCTGGCACGTCAAGTTTCATGGCTGGAAATTGGAGGCGTGGCATTCACACTGTGAAGGGGAACACGTATGAATAGGACAGGTTCAGGGATTCGTTTGTCGCGTCGAGATTTTTTGGCGGGTGCGGGGTTGGGGACCGGGATGCTGCTGATGGGGTGGGGCTGTGCCCAGAGATCGGCAGCTCAGCCATGGCAGGTCCTCACAGACCCTGAAGCTCGCCTTTTGGAGGCCATGACCGAACAGATCATTCCTGCAGATCAGGACCCGGGTGCCAGGGACGCGGGATGCATACACTTCATTGACAGGCAATTGGCGGGATTCTACCGCACGCACGTTGAGACCTATCGTCAGGGACTGATCGGGGTGGACCAAACCAGCCAAGTGTTGTACGGAAAAGACTTTCTGGCCTGTGCGTGGGATGAGCAGACTGAGGTGATGAAACGCCTGGAATCGGGTCAGGCGCAGGGAGCGATTTGGCAGGAGATCTCCAGCCGCCAGTTCTTCAACCTCGTGCGCGACCACACCATGCAGGCGTTTTACGGCAGTCCGCGTCACGGGGGCAACAGGCACTATGTCAGTTACCGGATGCTGGGACTGGATTATCCCCAGATCGTGGGTCAGAATCGATATCGTGACATTTGACTGGACTTCTGCAAAGTCCAAGTGTTCAGTTTTCAGTACTCAGTTTTCAGCGTAAAAAACGCGTTCTTCTGAAAACTGTATACGACAGGGCTTTCTGCAAAAGTCCTGATTTGATTTAGACAGAGGAGCGCCAACCGATGGCCAACAAACATGTCAATGCAATCGTGGTGGGTGCCGGAGCCGGAGGCGGGGTCGTGGCCAAGGAACTGAGCGAAGCGGGTTTGACCGTGGTGCTGTTCGAGCGGGGGCGATGGCAGGACTACGAGGATCACGACCACGATGAACTGATCTCCCAGCGCATCACCGCCCTGGGCAATGCCTTTGGCCCTGATAACGAACGCTACCGGCGTGTGGCCCAGCGAGGTGACAAGTGGGTCACTGTGCCCCCCAATGAGTGGGCCTACAATAACAACGCAGCCTGCATGGGCGGAGGCACCCTGAGTTACGGGGCCATGGCCTGGCGATTCATGCCCCAGGACTTTCGCATGAAGTCCACCTATGGCGAACTGGCCGGATCGACACTGGCCGACTGGCCGCTGACCTACGAGGATCTGGAGCCGTATTACGAAAAAGCGGAATGGGAAATTGGCGTGTCCGGTGACGACAGCCAGAACCCGTTTGCACCGCCGCGCCGCAAACCCCAGCCCATGCCGCCCTTTCCCTTTAACACCGAAGGCAGGGTCTTGAAGGCTGCAGCCTTGCGTCTGGGGTATCACCCGTTTCCCCTGCCCATGCTGCGGAACTCTGTGTCGTATGGCGGACGTCCCAAGTGTCGTCGATGCCGTCACTGCGTGGGGTTCGCCTGTGCTGTAAACGCCAAGTGCGGCACGCAGAATACCGTCATCCCGCAGGCCCTGGCCACGGGCAATTGCGAGGTGCGTACGCAATCGGTGGTGGCCGAAATCCTCTTTGATGACAGGGGCCGTGCCACGGGTGTGGCCTACTTCGATGCCCAGGACCAGGGACAGATCCAGACTGCAGACCTGGTCGTGGTCGCGGGGTCCGCCACAGAGAGCGCACGGCTGCTGCTGAATTCGAAGCATCGTCTGTTTCCTCAGGGTGCAGGCAATAATCATGACTGGGTGGGACGCAACCTGCAGGGCCACGCCTATACGGGCGCGTATGGCCTGTTTCCCGAGGTCATGTATGACGACATCGGGGCCGGTGCCACTGTGGGGCTCTGTGACTTCAACCATGGCAACGAAGGATTGAAAGGCGGGGGCATGCTGGCCAATGAGTTCATCCGTCTGCCCTATCTCTTTACAGACCGACGCCCCCCGGGCTCGGCGCGATGGGGCCTGGCACACAAGGACTTTCAGCGGCGTCAGTTCAAACACCTCACGTCCGTCAAGGGGCCGGTGCAGGAGATGCCTGTGTTTGATGCACGTGTGGAGATCGATCCCGTGGTCAAGGACCATTGGGGCATCCCAGTGGCCCGTCTTTCCGGATCTCGTCACGAACACGATGTCGAGATCGGTCATTTTCTGGCGGACAAGGCCGAGCAGCTCCTCAAGGAGGCCGGTGCGACCCAGACCTGGAAGGCCCCGCCTGGCATGGGCCTGAGCGGCGGGCAGCATCAGGCCGGGACCTGTCGCATGGGTGACGACCCCGCGACCTCGGTGACGAACCGGTACGGTCAGCTGCACGAGATCGACAACCTCTTTGTGGCGGACGGGAGCCTGCACGTGACCAATGGCGGATTCAATCCCGTGTTGACCATCATGGCTCTGGGCTATTGGGTCTCGGATTACATCAAAAAGGAATGGCAGAGTTCACGCTTGCGGTCGTAGATATCTCGAGAAAAGGCCTATGAAAACCAAGACGAACAATCAAGGCAAGAAGTTGCACCGAGGACGACGCATCTTCCTGGGCATCGTTTTACTGATCCTGGTCAGCAGTGCGGGATCATTGGGCTATTTCCAGTTTGCGCCGCCTGAGCAGACCTGCCTGTCCTGTCACGAAATACAGGACGCGTATGATCGCTGGCATACGTCCACCCACCGCGAGGTGGGCTGCAAGGCCTGTCACGGGGGATCATTGACCTCGGGCATCCACGGGCTGGTCGAAAACGCACAGCGTGTGATCGGGCACTTCAACGAGGCCTCATTGGGTGACATCGCACTCAGCGAGACACAGGTGGTGCGCATGCAGCAGGCCTGTCGTGTGTGTCATGCCAGCGAATTTGCCGCCTGGCAAACCGGCGGCCATGCCGCGACCTATGCGGACATCTTTCTGGATGCATCGCACAATGAGGCGGAGCAGCCCAACAACGATTGTCTGCGTTGCCATGGGATGTTCTTTGCCGGGCGCATCAGTGACCTTGTGACACCTGTCAGTACTGAGGGGCCCTGGTCTCTGATCGAATCCACACGTCATGACTGGCCGACCATACCCTGTCTGGCCTGTCACGAGGTGCATCGCCCCGGGCCACTGGCCAGGGAGACAAAGGAAAAGGCATCCGATGACACAGTGACCGAATCAGTCTTTGCAGTAAGTTTTTACGACCGACATGAAAAAATGCACTTTGCCGCTGACATCCTTCCTGAGCCCCAACTCACCTGGCAGGGCCAGCCCGTGTCTGTGTCCACGGACACCCGTCAACGGGTGTGCGTGCAATGTCACGCACCGGAGTCCTCTGAACATGCCGGCACCAGTGATGACAAGACGCCCCGAGGTGTGCACGAAGGATTGAGTTGCCTGGCCTGTCACCAGGCGCACACCAACCGGGCCGATCAGTCCTGTGCCCAATGTCACCCGGCCCTGTCAAACTGCGGTCTCGATGTGACCAAGATGGACACGACCTTTGTGAATGCAGAGAGTCCTCACGACATCCACACAGTGGCCTGTGCAGATTGCCACACCGTCGGCGTGCCGAGTCCATAGCCGAGGGGCGACGCTGAGGGGCCGCTGCTTGGCGTAAAAGAAGGTGCTTGGATCGCCCTGCTTTCGGTAATGGTCAACTCATGCGAAGGGTGCTGCCGCCCCGCTTTCAGCTGGGACAATCCACGCGCCTTCGTCGCTTAACGATGTGAGCGTAGCAGCCTTCTGACTCTCCGGGCTTTGACCTGGTCGCAACCGAAAGGAGTTTTGAAATGGGTTCTAATCAATAACAGAGATGTTGTCTTTGAGTGACGGGATTTCAATCGAGATGATTTGCCAGATAAGTTCCAGGTCAACGCCAAAATAGTCATGTACAATGCGATTCCGCAAACCCGCAATTTTGTGCCATGGTATTGAAGAATGGCTTTCCTTGAATGCATCGGGCAACTGCCTTGATGCCTCACCAATGATTTCGAGATTCCTTACAACGGCATCCACTGTTTTATCATCAGTCAAAAAACGTTGACGATCAAAACCGGCTGTATATTCTTCAACTCTGCAGATGGCAGTCTTGATGTCTTCAATCAGGAGGGTGGAATCACGTTTAGGCATCAATCAAATCCGGTTCAATTTGTTTCCAGAGTGATGCACGAATCGCTCGGCGCGAAACGAGGTCTACCTTGTGCCCCAGAATATGCTCCAATTCATCAGCCAACGAGACAAAGCCCAAGCCAATAGCAGGATCAACGTCAACCAGAATATCTACATCACTGTCTTGATGTTGCTCACCTCGTGACCATGAGCCAAACAGAGCAATTCGACGAATGGGGTATTTCTCAAACAAGGCAGCTTTTTGACCCTTGAGCGTTTCCAGTATGTCTTGGGTGGTTCTTACCATAGCTGTATCATAGTCAGATATCGCCTGGCATGCAACATCTTCCCCCGTGAAAATCTGGAGCAAGATCCATGTGGCTACCCTGGGCTAAGAAGACGGGTTGTTGGTTTGTTGCAGGGAGGCTGGAAAAAGAGTTGTCAGCGATCAGCTTTTTTGAGCCGCTAAAAGCGGAAGGTTAGGACCCACTGCATAGGTTAGCGGGTTGTCTGCAGATGAGTGCCCCTTACTCTTCTGTAGAAAAAAACTCTAACCGCGAATTTAACGAATTATGCGAATTTCAAAGGCTTCGCAATCTCAAATGCCCACCCATGGCAAGGCCAGTTGCTTTGTTTAAAATGGGCTCCATTATCAGAATCACCGCACAGAGCGACTGCTTAGTCTCTCGGTCACCAGATGCCTGGAAGAATCTTCTTCACCTTCAGACCATACACTTCGTATTCTTCTCCGAAGTGCGTCTTGAGAATCGTCTCTTCGGTGTGAATTCGCCTCAGAAACGCAAACGGGAGGATTAGTATTGCTGCAATAAGCGAAAACCAGGCATGAAGAAACACGATTGTGGACACATACATAATGAACGCCCCCAGGTAACTCGGATGACGCACCAGCCTGTAGGGTCCTCTTCGCACAACGGAATGACCATCCTGAACGTCAATATGCATGGTGAATAGATCTCCGAGGGTCAGAACTGCCCAGGTCCTTAATGCGAGGCCAAGCATCGCGCCCCAGACAGCAATACTCGCAACGAGATCCCAATAGACACTTTGGGGCCACCGGAGATACGTGGCCTCCAGAATCGCAGCGAGCTGAGTCAGATACACCGACCAGATAATCTGCGCGCCCGTGCCCTTATCCTTTGGTTTGGCGGTAATCGTGAAGGGGTTGTAGCTAGGCTGGCAGACCGAAGCGAGAATGCCCAAGAGGATCAGAATCCACATGTGCGTCGCATGAAGGATCTCTGTGTTCCCTAACACTGGCAGAATAACGACCAGGAAGGAAATGACACCTCCCATAACAAGTCTCTTGATCATCGCGGCCTTTCTACGTATTAAGGAAAGCTCTATCAATTGTATACAGGATGTGCCTCGCGTCCACATTGGACATTTCTGCTGCAATGGCACGCCACTTATACTGGATATCTCTATGTCCGGATTCAATAAACCGGTCCCGTACGTCATCTATCCACCGCTCGTCCATCATGTGAATACAGGGCGGATTGAGACGTCGAGACCTTCTCTTTGCCTCATATTCGATGTTGCCCTCGGACAAGGACCTGTCGATGTGGGAAAGAACAGTCTCCCGCAGAAACTCATGGGATACTTCAGATTCGAGAGAGATGAGTATTTCGTATCGCAAATCCCTGTGGTTTGGTACGACCCTGAACTGCGTCACAGACAGATCGCAGGTACGCTTCAGTGTCTTGAACACTTCTGTAAAGTGGTTCACGTGAAGCTTTTCTCCTGTGATATTCAGCATGTCGTCGCCTTTTCGAACAAAGGCAATGACAGGCGTGCGATGGTAGAAACCGCAGACTTCGATAATGTCATGGATGTCATAACGGTACAATCCGTTCCCGTTGGTCAGGAGAATCTTATACTGCTTGCCTTCTTCAAGTTCATGACACTGTCGTGATCGCTCATGGGTTGTAGCACTTTGGTCAACCGGGATGAATTCGTAGTAGTTGTTGTGTAATGCGAGTATGCCGGCTGCCGTGTTGTCCTCGTAGGGAATCGTCATGCATCCCTCACTGGCAAGGTAGCCAATGTCACGTTTGGGCACATCCTGTCCAAAGTAGGTCTCCAGCTTGTCGGCCTGAAATCCGATGCTTCCCCCAAGCCAACAGCCAATGAGCTTGAGTTCTTTCCAGCAGGCTGCAGGAATGAGTCTGTCGTGCTGTTGAATCACAGACTCCAAACCGTTGGCTCTCAAGGGATTTGGCCTGAGGCACACACGGATAGCATCCAGAATACGCGCATCTTCAGGCGTTGTCTTCAGGCAACTGGTGCAGGAGAGGACACCATCGCGAATGGATCGGATGATATCCTCTTGATATTGAATGCCCGTTTCGGCAAGTCTGACGAGTGTCGTCGGGTTGGGTGTCACAACAAAGGAGGCTTCATGCTCCAGGGCAACGCGTGCCATGACATAGTACCGCAATTCATAATCCTTGATTTTCGACAGAAGGAACGGCAATGCGAATGACCGGTGCAGGACGCGAGGCAGAGACTCGTACATCATGCCAGAAGCACTGCCGTACGGAATACCGGCTTTGGTTTTGCCTTCGATGGCGGACCCCGACACGCAGACAATCGAGTGGTCCAGAAACGATGGATGGTCCTTAAGAGCTCGGTACAGCCACTGGCGTGAACCGTTGGCAGTGAGGGCCATGCCTTCTTGTGTCACCGGCACATATTTGGGTTTGTCAGTGGTCCCACTGGTCAAATTGAACAGCACTGGTTGGTCAGACGTCAGGATGTTTCTCTCGCCCCGCTTCATTCTCTCGACATAGGCCGATAGATCCGGAAAGGTGTTGATCGGGATCGTTGTGGCAAACAGGCCGGGCGTTGTTATCTGTGAAAAACCGTACTGTTTCCCATATTGAGTCCCTTGGTTCTTTTTCAGGATATGTGCCAGCAATCCCGCCTGGGCAGACTGAGGATCCCGAGTTGCGCGATCAAAAGACCGCTGAATCAGGCCTCCTTTGATCCATGTGGCGGTTTTCAGTAGTCTTCCCATGCACTTCCTCCTAACTGACGAGTATTGTGTGTTCGGCGTATTTGTTGAGTAGCGTTTCACAGACCGTGATTCCAAAACCCGCTCCGGCGAGGGTGGACGCTCTGCCTGTGGGGCCAAAACGAATGTCCTCCTCGGAGATATCTTCCACCAATAGGTGAGTGCTGTATGAGCCTTCGACAAATCGAAGGCCTTGAAGATGTGCGGCAAGGTGGCGTCCTGCTGCCGAAAGGATCGCGGTCTCCCCCACCTGGCACCCCAACTGAATGCCAATCCCTGCAGATCTCGCGATTTCAGAGATAACCAGCGTATTGTGAATGCCTCCGCATTTGGATATGCGAAGATTGAAATAGTCAACGGCCTTACATCGCACCAGGTCATGTGCGTCTTTGATTGTGACGATCGATTCGTCTGCCATGACGGGAATGGGGGATGAGGACCGCAGGGCAGCCAGGTCGGTCGGACTGCCGCGAGGCATTGGCTGTTCGATGCATTCAATATCATATTTCTCAACAGACTCCAGAAACCGGATTGCAGTGTCCGGATTAAACGCTCCATTCGCATCCAGGCGGATGGATGCAGAAGATCCCAGGATGTCTCGGACCATCGCAACACGCTCTGCATCTTCATCTCCAGAAACCTTCATCTTGATGGTCTTGAATCCTGCGGCCTTACATCGCTGTGCAGCCGCTTCGACGTTGGCAGTGGTCCCGCAAGTAATCACACCCGAGTAGGTGACTGCCTGCGATGCCGGCGGCAACGCCCGATTCACAGAGAGGTCATAATGGCGAAACAGACAGTCGATCACAGCCAGTTCGAGGGAACACCTCGATGCGTTCCATGCCACGGCCCCCTCGCAGGCCGGCTCAGGAAGGAGGCTGCTTACGGTCTCGAATGGACGCTTGAGATCAATGCCGTCAAGGTCGGTTCCTACTATCCACGGAAGCAATTCGTTTTTGACATATTCAACACTTGCTTCACACGTTTCCCCGGTCACGTAGGGGCGAGGCACACCTTCACCGAATCCTGAGATCCCTGACTCAGTCGTAACCCTCACCACGATGGAATCGGAACAATCTCGCTCAGAGAGGCTATGGCTGAAGGATTCTACGAAGGGAATCTTGAGTGCATAGATGCAGGCTGACGCAATTTTCATAACAAAGCCTCTCCCGTCAGTTCCCATTTTGTGTCACGGGATGAGAGCATGTGATTAAAGCAGACATGCCCAAAGAAGTAGTCCCGAACAAGGTCTCGTTTGCCAGTGCTCACGTCCACGATCTGGAACGAGCCAGTGGTCTGAACGAGTAGTTTCTCCCCATCAGGTGAAGGCGCAATCGTGCCTATCAATGCCGGCTTCTTCGAATAGAAGTGCTTGAGAGACACGGGGTCTCGGACCCAGATCTTCCGAATGAAGCTCATGTCATCTGCATCGATTAGGAATATCACATCAGGAAACCCCATCGCTGCGATCACTTTGCGGCCCCGATGGTTAAACACATGCATGTTGGTCAACCGAAAGAAATCACCCTGGGTGAACACGCCAATTTCGCGAGGACCATCAAGCGTGAGCCTGTATTTGTAGACAGAGGCGGGGCCTCGAAACTTAACGGAATACGCCCCTCTGGTCAGGAGCTTGAAGAGGCCGCTGTGTTTGAACTCGAAATTATGATTGGAGAAATATACGATGTTGGGATCATCAGGATCAAAGAAAGCATGAGCGGCCACAACAAAACGATCAAGCACCCATTGTCTGTTGCGCCCTAAATCGATGATCAAGACTTTGGAAGGAATGATCTCTTTCTTCTCGTCCAAGTACATGCCAAGTTCACAAACAACGCAGTACTGATGCGATTCACTGAGCAGGATGTCATGCATGTAGTCGGAAAGCTCACCTCTCCAAACCGTCTCAGTGTCAGCTTCTCCCAGCCGGTGTTTGAAGATTCTGAATGCCACCGGACGCACTGGATTGTCTATCCTGCCGATAGAATCACTCAGCGAGTAGGACATTGCGTACAGGTCCTCGGTCTGCGCGTCGAACCACTGCTGGGAGCCCAGCACAGAATCGTCATCCGCGTCGCTCGTCGTGTGATACGTCACCGTTCTTGCCGCTGTATCGACCACCAAATAGCCACACCATGACCAAAGATTGACAACAAAGCGGCCATGACCGACAGATGTCACGGTGTGCGGGACAGTCATCAGCATGACCTGCTCAAGAATATTGAATCGATAATGGTAACGAAGCGTTAACGGTCGGAAGAGTGAGACAGATTTGCCTTGTTTCTTTGCAGCCTTTCTCAGACGGTTCCAGCCGGGACGGATGACATCGAGATGACTCAGCCGTATGCGGAATCCTCTCAGCGTCCGGAAGTTCATGAAGTAGTAGGCATGTTCCCCATACTTCATGGTCCATTTCCCCTTTACCGTGGGAATTGCCACGGACGCGTCCATGGCAGTGCAGGGAGGCAGCGAGAACGCATCGAATACGGCAGAAATGTGATGGCTTCTCATGACGCATGCCCTCGGGTTACCAATGTCGTCTTCATGATCTGGCCTCCTGTATTTGAGTTACAAGTCACGAGGACAATTGCAAACACCATGCCACACTGGAACATTCGACTGTAAAGACAGTACTGACTGACAGTTAGACAACTGAGCCCTGAATAACACGGAAAGGGGACACGCAAGGCGTACATGTAGTGGGCCTTGCCTGTACATAAAATGCTCCAAGGAACGCAAAAACTCATCCCATCATTTGAAAACAATGTGACCTTGGTGGATCTCCACAACCATCCGAACTCAGCATCAGGCAATTCGTGTGGATTGGTGTAGATTCGTGGACAAAACAAAAAGCCTTCAGCCATTAGCTCTCAGCCGTCAGCGAGATGGAACGCTCCGCGTGCTTTTTTAATAGACCCCTCAATCCTTCGAAGTGACAAGGTCTGTTCGTGTTGTGGTTCAGATAATCGGGGGGATTTTGGACCTCTTTTTCGAGCCCCCGGCGCCGGCGATAGCCATCCATAAAACCAGCCCCGCGTAGCGGCTCAAGAAAGCTGATCGCTGACCGCTGATGGCTGACAGCTCTTTTTTCAGCCTCCCTGCAGCCAACCAACAACCAGAAACCGTCTACGCTTCGTAAAGCGAGCGATACCTGGGCAGCTGCTCATCGGCCCAGGCCTTGAACTGTCCTGCCTCGATCTCGGTTCGCATCTTGGCCATGAGGCGCTGAAAGAAGGTGAGGTTGTGCAGGGACAGGAGGATGGGGCCCTGGATTTCTCCGTATTTGAAGAAGTGACGGACTGCCGCTCGTGGGTAGTTTTTGCAGCAGGGGCAATCGCAGCCCGGCTCGACCGGCATGTCACAGTCTGCATGGATGCTGTTGCGCATGCGCACCGGGCCATTTTCTGTAAAGGCAAAGCCATTGCGTCCGTTGCGTGTGGGCAGGACGCAGTCGAACATGTCAATGCCCTCGCGCACACACGCAATGAGGTCAGCCGGTGTGCCCACGCCCATGAGGTATCTGGGTTTATCCTCAGGCAGCAACGGAGCGGTATGCGCGACTGCACGGATCATGTGATCATGGCCCTCCCCCACACTCAGCCCGCCTATGGCATAGCCCGGAAAGTCCAGGTCTACCAGGGCGCGGGCACATTGCGTGCGCAGGTCCAGATCAATGCCGCCCTGCACAATGGCAAAGAGGAGTTGTTCGGGATTGGCATGGGCCTGCTTGCACCGTGCGGCCCATTGTATGGTGCGTTTGACTGCGATGTCGAGGTCGCTTGGTGCGACCGGATAGTGGGTGCACTGGTCAAAGCACATGATGATGTCTGCACCGAGCCGATTTTGAATGTCCGTGGCGATCTCTGCATTGAGGTGATAGGGCTTGCCGTCCACATGGCTGGCAAACAGGGCGCCTTCGTCATCGATTCGATTGAGGCTTGCCAGGGAAAAGACCTGATACCCCCCGCTGTCCGTGAGGATGGGGCGGTCCCAGGCCATGAAGCGATGCAGACCTCCGAGCTTTTCCACGATGTCCACGCCCGGTCGTATCATGAAGTGATACGTGTTGGCCAGAATGACCTGGGCCCCCATGGTCTCAAGCTGCTCCGGCAAGACACCCTTGACAGCCCCGGCTGTCCCGATGGGCATGAACACGGGTGTGTCCACCACGCCGTGGGCCGTGGTCAACCTGGCACGTCGGGCCCCGCAGCGGGGGTCTGCAGCCATGATCTGAAAGATTTGCTCGCGCATCGTGGATCTCTAATACAGTTGTTCCAGCTTCGATTTTGGGAAATAATAGTGCAGAACTTCCTGGTACGACCGACCCTGGCGTGCGAGCCACTGGGCCCCGCACTGGCACAGGCCCACACCGTGTCCCCACCCTCGCCCTGCCACAAAGGCCCATTGATCCTCCCAGTCCTCCAGGCGACACATCGTGCTCTTGATGATGCGTCCGCTGGGATCGATGCTGAGTCGAAAATCTTCGGCGCGCAGGGTGTCACTCTGGCCATTTTGACCGATGAGTCTGACGCGCGTCAGCCTGGCATACTCGCCGTTTTCTGACGGGCCCTCAGGCTCAATGTGCACAATCGGGGCGATCCGCTCGAGCGAGCTGTAGCGTTTGACCAGACGGTCACTGATCTCTGTCTTATCAAAGACGGCCATGGGCCAGAAGAACTGGCCGAGCTTGGCCACATGCTGACAATAGGGACATGGCACACCCTGCAGAGACATGTAGGAATCGCCGAATACATTTTTACTATTTTCCGTATGTCCCCCACAGACAGAGCTGTAATACGCAGGAAACGTCACTTCCTCACCGTCCATGTCCTGCGTTTTGATGATCCGGCCATAGGTCCCCAGCACGGCCTCCCACACCTGGGCAGACTCGGCATCCATACCGCGGTACATCTGGTGGGCCTGCGTTTTGGACACATCCCAATGTCGGTTCTGCCCGAACCGCTGCTTGATGTACAAACAATAGGTCCTGGCCACCACCGCCTGTGTCTTCAGGGCCTCCGGCTCCCAGTAGGTCGGCATCTCTGACCCGACCACACCGGCCAAATAGGCCTCCAGGGGCACTTCATTGATCAGGTCAAAGGTGTCATTGCCTTGATTGACCACCACGCGCAGTCTTCCGCGATACGGTTCATCGTCCACTCGAAAGACATAGGGCTTGTCCGGGCAGATGTCAATTTCATTGGCATCAAAGGCCTGCCCCCCCAGAGTCACGCCCTGTCCGGCAATGGCCAGGGCCAGCCCGACCTTTGGCACTGACACGGTCACTGGCTTGGCTTGACCGGATGTGACTTTGACTGTCTGGGATGTTTTTACCCAGCACTGGGTCATACGCCGGTGCAGACGCACCCTGATCCAGTACTGATCATCCACATTCATCTGAGGGGTTTCACGGGTCACCTCCCTGCGTTTACAGCCGGGCAGAACCCCACTCGTGATCAGGAAGGTGACCAGTATCAGTCCATGACCCCATTTCAAGATCCTCTGCACCATGGGCGCACGAAGGTCTGTGCAATGATCAAAAGTCATGGCCATGAGTGTATTTTCGAAGAAAGTGATTGAGAGCCCCTAATAAAATGATCGTCGCACCGAGAACCAGCGTTTTTGACTCTGGCAAGGAAGGCGAAGCAGCCCATCCAACGATGGTCGATGCAGCCTGACACCGTCCAGAAGCAAAATAAGCGATTCGAATGCAGACTCATTTTGTTAGGTGCTCTTAGTCCAGGTTGCGTAATGACAAGCCAATATTGCCCAGGGCCTTGTTGATCTCGGTCAGGCTGGTCACGCCAAAGTTCTTGCAGCCCAGCAGTTCGGCCTCGGTCGTACGGGTCATGTCACCAATCGTACGTATATTGAGCTTTTGGATGCACTTGCGTGCACGAACGGACAACTGCAGATCATCCACAGGTTTGCTGAGAAGTCCCTGATCCTCTTCATGTGTAGGCTCAGGCACTGCCTTTTTGGCAAAGTGCTTGTCATCCAGGGCCATGCCCAGGCCCAGGCCCTTGGTATCCAGGATGGCCTTGATTTCCCGAAGTGAGGTCTCGCCGAAATTCTTGTACGACAACAATTCCGCTTCGGATATATTGAGCAAATCGCCGAGGGTCAGGATACTCATTTTCTTGAGGCAGTTCCTGCTGCGTACAGACAGTTCAAAGTCTGAAATCGGGGTTTCCAGGATCTGATTCTTGCGGGAAAGCTTCTTTTCTCTTTCCTCGTCAAAGTACATGGTCTTGGAGCTGTTAATGTCCTTGCGGAACAGCAATGCCCTGGGATGACTTGGGAATGCGGACAAAACCGCCTCTATACAGGTGGAGGCCTTGTCGTAGTCACCGTGATCTTCATACAGGATGGACAGGTTGAGCCACACATTCACGGAACTCCTGCCGCTGGCGATGATCTGTTTGTAGTACCCAATGGCTTCGTCGTCATTGCCCACCAGATCGGCACGCAGCGCCAGCATAAACAAGGCGTCTGCATGGTCGGGCGCCAGGGTCAGAGCCTTTCTGAGATGCTTGACTGCATCGGCATGCAGACCCTGCGCTTCCTTGATCTGAGCCTGCTGATAGTGATACTCAGCGCTCACGCCATTGTAATTCGAGCATGCGTCCAAGGCCTGCTGTGCACCGTCCAGATCCTTGGCCTTGATCAGGGTGGCCACCTTTTCCATGGCCACGACCAGAGCATCGGCCTTGAAAGACAGACTCTTCTGAAGGCTGGCCAGCGCCTCTTCGTAATGTCCACAGGCCCTCTGGGCAAAGCCCAGGATCATGTATTTTTCCTGGCAATCCTTGGCACCCTGCAGTTTCTCAACGGCCTCAGCAACACGCCCTATGATATAGAGCCCGATGCCAACCTTCAACAGATCATCAGGGGATGATTTATCCAGATGGGCCAGGACATCATCTGTGAACTTGTGTAGATCAACAGCATTGGAATGGGCAGACCGGGTCACCCGCTTAATCAGTTCCAAAGACGGCTGTGCTGAAAAAAAATCTTTACCGAGTTCCGACATTGGCTCCATGGACAAATGCTCCTCTAATTTCTATGCATACAAAAAGACATAAATAAAGCGCGTGCTTGGGACGTGCTCAAAGCCACTCATTATAATCAACAAAAGTCGTTTTGCAATAGCATTTTAAGAGCGCCAGGGCCATTTGAAGCGAACCGGGTTCCCCAAACCGCCCCGAACATCCTATCTTGCCACAAATTTTATGCCTGTCGCAGAGCTGCTTAGTCTACTGCAATCAGTTCCTTAACCTCAGGCACTCTTTCCTGGAGCACCCTCTGCACTCCCATTTTCAGGGTCATGGCAGCACCTGGACAACCTGAACAGGCGCCCTGAAGCTTAACCTTGACAATGCTGTCATCTTCACATGCCACCAGCTTAATGTCGCCACCATGCCCCTGCAAAGAAGGCCGAATTTCATCAATCGCGGCCTCAACACGTTCCTGAAACGTCTGATCACTCATATGGGTCTCCAATTGTCATAGGCTATTCGTCACGTAAAATTCTTAAGAGTGGCCCATTATACAGGCAACCAACCTGAGTGCCAGTCAAAATCCGGCATGGCTCCTGGTGACTGGGCTGACAGTTCTTCGCTGCTGGCTGAAAAACGGGATTATTCGATCGACCACAAACTGTAATCCCTGAGCCGCGCTCTATTTTGAAAACCAAAAATCCGCATTTTACAATCTCTGGCGATGTTCGTATAATCTCGGTTCGTCAATGAATGGAGATTGTATGACCTATTTTCGTGACAATATTAATGAGATGACCGGATACACACCGGGATTTCAGCCCAAAGCGGCGGATGTGGTAAAGCTGAATACGAATGAAAATCCCTATGCGCCCTCACCCAGAGTGCTGGAGGCCCTCAAGAATCTGGCCCCGGAAACGCTGAGACGCTACCCTGATCCAGTGGGCCAGGCCTTTCGAGAGGCAGCCGCCACATTGCATGGTCTCTCGCCTGACTCCATCCTTTGCTGCAATGGCGGCGACGACCTGCTGACCCTGGCATTCCGGGCATTCTGCGATGAGACCCGCCCTGTGGCCTATCCAGTACCCACCTATACACTCTATGCGGTCCTGGCCAGAATCCAGAACTGTGCTGCCGCAGAAGTGCCCTTTGGCGACCATTTTTCGCTACCGGACAAGCTGGCTCACGTGGGTGCCCCGCTGACCATTGTGTGCAACCCCAATGCACCAACCGGCACCTTGATCCGCCCCAACGTGCTAGCCGATCTTGCCGGGCAGATCAAGGGCGTGCTCCTGATTGATGAGGCGTACGGTGACTTTGCAGAGACCAATTGCCTGGACCTGGTGCGAACTCTGGACAATGTGATACTCCTTCGGTCCATGAGTAAGGGCTATTCCCTGGCAGGCATCCGATTCGGTTATGCCATGGCTCACCCGGACCTGATTGCCGGGCTGATGAAGGTCAAGGATTCCTACAACGTCGATGCCATGACCCTGGCAGCAGCCACTGCGGCCATTCAGGACCAGGCCCATTTTCAGGCCAATGTCAAAAAGACCAAGGCCGCACGAGCGATCCTGACACAGGACCTTCGCAATCTCGGCCTGGACGTGCTCGACAGCCAGACCAACTTCGTCCTGGCCCGGAGCCCGGACTTTCCTGCTGCGGACCTGCACGGACAGCTGGCTGCTCAGCATATCTTTGTCAGATACTTCAAGCTGCCTGGGTTGGCGGACAAGCTCCGCATCACGGTGGGCACCCCTGACCAAAACACCCGACTCATCCAGGCCATGAAGGAGATTTTGGCCCAATAAAGGATCCTGTTATGACACAGAGAATTGCCACCATTGAAAGACAGACCTCAGAAACCCAGATCACCTGCACACTCAATCTGGATGGAACCGGAACCTACGACATTGACACGGGCGTGGGCTTTCTGGATCACATGCTGACCCACGTGAGCAAGCACGGCACCCTGGACCTGACGATCAGGGCCAAGGGCGATCTGCACATTGACGCCCACCACACCGTGGAAGACGTGGGTCTGGTCCTGGGCGAATGTCTGCTCAAGGCCCTGGGGGACAAACGGGGCATTGCCCGCTATGGTACAGGTGCTGTGCCAATGGAGGATGCCCTGGCCAATGTCACGGTGGACCTGTCCGGGCGGCCCCACTGCGTGTACCATGCAGAGTATCGAACAGAACGCATTGGTGACTTTGACGTGGAATGCCTGGAAGAGTTGCTGCGAAGCATTGCCAACACAGGCAAATTAAATCTGCATGTGAACGTGCCCTACGGCACCAACAGTCACCACATTGCAGAAGCGATTTTCAAGGCCCTGGGGCAGGCCCTGGCTCAGGCCGTCAAGATTGTGCGGGACGATATTCCCAGCACCAAGGGGACCCTGTGATCGAGGAACCACCCAAACCGGATTATCGTGTGGGCCTGGGCACAGACATTCATGCGCTCGCACCGGACCGCCCGTTGATGCTGGGCGGTATCCACATCCCCTTCCCTGCCGGGCTTCGGGGACACAGCGACGGCGATGTGGTGCTGCACGCGGTCATCGATGCCCTGCTCGGCGCAGCCGGCCTGGGAGATATTGGCACGCTGTTTCCGGACAAGGACCCGGTGTACAAGAATGCGGACAGCAAGGGCCTGCTGTTGGATGTGAAGGAACGCCTGGAAAAGAAACGATGGGACATCGTCAATGTCGACGTCACCATCCACCTTGAACAGCCCCGCCTGGAGCCCTTCAAGGGCCAGATCAAACGGGCCATTGCAGGCCTGCTCAGCATGGACTTTGCCAGCGTCAATGTCAAGGCCAAGACCAACGAAGGCCTGGACGCCGTGGGCCGCGGTGAGGCCATTTCGGCCACGGCCGTTGCCCTGCTCAGGATCAAGCACAAAAGAGGCCTGTAAGGCAGTTTTCAGTGTTAAGTGTTAAGTACAAAAAAAGCATGGGCAAAGCCCATTCAATGATTAAGAACTAAAAACCAAGAACTAAGAACTAAACAAATGCAACTATACAACAGCTTGAGTCGTCGTAAAGAAGAATTTATCCCTGTCAAAGAAGGTCAGGCCGGTGTGTATGTGTGCGGGCCAACCGTGTACGGCCATGCCCACCTGGGCCACGCCAAGAGTTATGTAAGCTTTGACGTACTCGTGCGTTACCTGCGGTATCTGGGATACGCCACCACGTACGTGCAGAATATCACGGATGTGGGCCATCTCACAGACGACGGGGACGAAGGCGACGACAAACTTGCCGTGGCCGCACAAAAAGAAAAGAAACACCCCATGGCCCTGGCCGAGTATTACACGCGCAGCTTTTTCGAAGACATGGACCAACTCAACTGCGTGCGCCCGGACATCAGCCCGCGTGCCACAGGCCATATCACGGAACAGATCGAACTGATCCAGACCTTAATCGACAAGGGCGTGGCCTACGAAGCCAATGGCTCCGTGTACTTTGAAGTGGCCAAGTTCGAGGGATATGGCAAGCTGTCCGGACGCAACACAGACGAGATGATCAGCGGCACGCGTGTGGAGGTGTCACCTGACAAAAAGAGCCCCACGGACTTTGCCCTGTGGAAAAAGGCCGAGGCCAACCACATCATGCAGTGGCCCAGTCCCTGGGGCCGAGGCTTTCCCGGCTGGCACCTGGAGTGCTCTGTCATGAGCATGAAGTATCTCGGTGTGACCATTGACATCCACGGCGGCGGCCTGGAAAACAAGTTCCCGCACCACGAGTGCGAAATCGCCCAGTCGGAGGCAGCCAATGAGGCCCCGTTTGTCAAGTACTGGATGCACAACAACATGGTGACTGTTGACGGCACGAAAATGGGCAAGAGCCTCAACAACTTCATCACACTCAAGGAAGCATTCACCGGGCATCACGAGCGCCTGACCCGAGCATACGATCCCCTGGCTGTCAGACAACTTATCCTGAACAGTCACTACCGCAGCCCCCTGGACTTTTCAGACGCAGCCCTGTACGCAGCCCTGAGTGGATACACACGAATCACAGAGGCCGTCCAGGCCGTACGAAAAGCACTCGCCGCAGCGACTGAAGGGGATCTCAACCCGGCCATCCAGGCACAGCTCACAGCGTTCAAGGCCCGCTTTGAAGAGGCCATGAACGACGACCTCAACACCTCCGTGGCTCTGTCTGTCCTCTTTGATCAGGTACGTCTGACCCACACACTGCTCTCTGAAGGCAAGGCCACACAGGCCACACTGCACGCGATTGATGATCAGTTTACACTGCTGGGTGGTGACGTGCTCGGGATTGTAAAATCAAGCTACAACCAGGCCGGTGCCGGCACAGACGACAGCCTCGTGGACAAACTCGTGACACTGCTCATAGACCAGCGTCAACATGCACGCAAGGCCAAAGACTTTGCGACCTCCGACCTGATTCGCGATAAATTGGCCGAAGCCGGTGTGGAACTCAAGGACACACCCAATGGCACGGACTGGAGTCTCAAGTGAGAATCCTCGGCATTGATCCGGGATTGAATGTGTGCGGGTATGCGTGCCTGGACGCCAGACTGCTCAGGGAGCATCTCGTTGAAGCAGGCTTTGTACGCACGGACCGGCACCTGACGCTGGAACAGAGACTGGATCATATCGCCAGGGATCTGGACGCGCTGCTGGGTCAACTGAAGCCGGATCTCGTGGCTGTGGAGCAGTTGTATGCCCACTATGCCCACCCCAGGACCGCGATCCTCATGGGCCACGCACGCGGTGTGATCCTGCAGCGATGCGCAGCCAGAGACCTGGAGGTCAGGAGCTTCAGTGCCACCAAAATAAAAAAGGCCACCACAGGCAATGGCCACGCCAGCAAGGAGCAGATGCAGCGCACCGTCCAGCACATCCTGGGTCTGGCCGAACTGCCCGAGCCCAACGACGTCGCCGACGCCAT
>JAIPFM010000011.1 GCA_021736645.1 Phycisphaerae bacterium
GATGAGTTTGACCGGCCCATGACCACCTCCAATTGGGGTCTCGAGACCGTACAGATCGGTGCGCCGGGTCTCAACATCCTGACCTGTACGCCTCAGAGTGAAACAGGTGCCATGACCGATGAAGAAGTGTCATTCGACTATGCTCCGATGTCCGGGACATCGGCGGCTGCCCCTCATATTTCAGGGGCCTGCGCCCTGGCCCTGGGCATGGACCCCGGTCTCGCGCCAGTGCAACTGAAAAAGCGTCTGGGACTGTGGCTTGCCGTGGATCAGGTCCTGCCGGACCTGTGTGTCTCAGAAGGTCGTCTGGTGCTGGATAAGTTCCTGCATCTGTTCGAAGAGAAGGTGGTCCTGAACAATACCACAGGTACAGAGTACGACAAGATTCAAGATGCCATCAAAGATGCATCTTCCGGTGACGACATTGTGGCTCAGGCAGGCGGATTCTATGCTGAGGCCCTCGATTTCCTGGGTAAGAACATCGTGGTCAGGAGTGGTGACACGGAAAATCCCGATGATCTCAATGCGATCGATCCGGTCAGTACCTATATTTATGATATTGACGAACTCGGCGACGGATATGGTGTGGTGTTCAATTCTGGTGAAACAGACAGGGCAAAGCTGATGGGCTTTACCGTGGATCACGCCCGGGAAGCCGGTATCTTGATCACCGGGTCGTCTCCTGTGATTGAATCCTGCTACGTGGTCAAGAGCACCAATTCAGGCGTGTATTGCGAGAACGGCTCGCCGCTGCTCCTGTCCAGTTGGATTCAGAAGAACAACAGTCTGGGTGATGGGGCAGGTGTGTATGCTGCAGAGGGCTCTGTCATGACCATTCAGGATTGTGAGATCGCTGAGAACGTGGCCGTGTACAGCGGCGGCGGTGTGTTCAGTCAGGACTCCAACCTTGTGATGGACGGCTGTACGGTCCTTGCGAATCTATCGCTGGACGGCTTTGGCGGGGGTGTCTACTCCGACCAGGGCAATGTTGAAATCCTCAATTGCCTGTTCAGCCAGAATGAAGATCCCAACTGGGAGGGCGGCGGCCTGTATGCTGCGGCCTCCACGGTAAGCCTGGACAATTCCACGTTCTCTGAGAATCTGGGCTATGACGGCGGTGCCGTGTACTGTATCGACGACACGGAACTGACGGTCAATACCTGTCGCTTCCACGGCAATGTGGCATACTACGGCGGCGGGGCCATTGGCTCGGTCATGAGTACAGTCACCCTGCTGAACGGCTTGTTTGTGCAAAACGCCAGTGACAGCTGGGATGGCGGTGCCCTCCATCTGGTACGCACGCCCACTGAATTGGCCAACTGTACCTTCAGTCTGAATGAAACGCTCTCGGAACATGGACGCGGCGGCGTGATGCGTCTGGACGACAGCAGTGAGGTGATTGTCCGAGACAGTATCCTGAGTGACAATCTGGACGTGGCAGTCTATGTCCAGGATCCGAGCTCTTCTGTGACATTCGATCACTGTCTGTTCCACAACAATGACATGGCAGACTACGAAAATGCCGCCACCGGCATGATCGCCAAGCTGGATGATCCCAACAATACTGGGGCGATTCCCGGTGACTTCATGACCACAGGCAACCCGCATTTCGTGACAGGCCGTCTGGGTGACTACTATCTGAGTCAGTCAGAAGCAGGGCAGATCCTGGATCTCAATGGCATGCCCGTGGATGTGACCGTGAACCCCGGTGCAGCCACCAGTCGGGCTGTGGATGCAGGCAGCGCATTGGCCGCAGATCTGGGGATGAATAAATTCTCCACGCGAACCGACAACTTCGAAGACACGGCCACCGGTGACAAGGACCTGGGCCTGGTGGATCTGGGCTTCCATTACAATGACTCTGAGTTCGCCAATTACTATGTGATTACGGGACAGTCCAATCCTGAAGGCACGGGTGTGGTGGAGCCTGTGGCCGGTTATCTCGTGCAGTACACGCAGGTGCTGGTGACGGCCACGGTCAATGACCCGGATCGCTATATGTTCGAGTCGTGGAACAATACCGATGACGATACACGTATCGAACTGACGGATGCAGGTATTCCCAAGGAAGTGCAGACCAATGTGGTGACTATGACCCAAGATCGGATGGTCAAGGCCAACTATGAGACTCTGGACGTGGAGCTTCGTGTGCTCGTGGACGAGAAGTCCAAGGGCAATGGCGTGGTGGAGCCGCGCAGGGTCTTTGTGCCCAGGGGCGAGACTGTGACCATCAAGGCCACGCCCAATGACGATCGCTTCCGCGTGGAATGGCACAATACCAATGATGACTATACCTATGGCACCACGAATACCGTGACCATAGAGCCGCCGTTCAAGAAGGACCCAAGCGGTCGCGAGATCAAGGAAGTGCGCGTGGAATTCTACACGCCTCGCATTTTGAACGTGCCGGGTCGATACCGGCAGCTGCAGGACGCACTCAACGACAGTGCGCCCGGTGACATCGTGGTGCTGGCACCGAGCAGTATGCCATACAGCAATCCTGCCGGCATTCTGATAACCCACGGTATTACGATTCAGAGCGCCAAGCCGGAAGACCCCCAGGTCGTGGCTCAAACAGTGATTGAAGGGGGGGTAGGCTTTGATTTTATTGCAGTGGAGCCCAATGCCGTACTCAACGGCGTGACCTTCCGCAACATGGGTGTTGGGGGTGCTAATGGCGCAAATGGAACGCGTCCGAATGCCCCAAACTTGCCTGAAGGTGTGCCCGGTGGGGATGCATTCGGTGCTGCCATCACATGTATTTCGGGGTCTCCGACCATCAAGAACTGCGTGTTTACAGGCTGCACTGCTGTGGCTGGCAATGGTGGTGATGGTGCGGATACCATTGCTGACGATCAAATACCGTTTTTTGACGAGTATGCAGGTCACGGCGGCATGCCTGGCACAGCCACTGGCGGCGCTGTGGCGTGTTTTGAGTGGAGCAGCCCCATATTCGAGAATTGCAGCTTCGCCAATAATTCGGTTCAGGGCGGTAACGGAGGCAATGGCGGCGATGCCGGTGATCCTTCTTTTCCTGGATTTGGCGGTGGATGGGATCCTCGGCAGGCAAACGGTTGGCTGATTAACAGAGGTGGCGCGTTCGGTGATCCTACGCGTACTTTGCCCATGACGGATTGGGATTTGCGTTATTCCGGGCAGGGTGGTGCCGTATATGTGGACAGCACCTGCTCGCCCGAGTTCACACGCTGTGTATTTGCCAACAACACGGCTCGAGGCGGCGTCAGCGGTATTGCAGGGACGGGTAGTGGGTATGTCCCTGATACCCAAATTCCATGGGCGATCCCCGGGTTTGGCGGTGCTGTGTATATTGGCCGGTTTTCTCCGTCCTATGCGATGGCCTTGCTCACCACCACACCTGAAGGGTACAGTACATACAAGTACGTAGATCCCCTTGAAATACTGGGCCCGGACCAGGCGAAATCCGAGCCCAGGTTCGTGGAATGTGAGTTTGTCAGTAACCGCGTGACTGCGGATATGACGGCCAACTGGGAGACCTACTTCATGGGCTACGGCGGTGCTGTGGCTGCTGAAGCCGGTGTGGTGCCCCTGTTTGAAAAATGTACTTTTACGGACAATGCAGCGCCCATTGGCGGTGCCATCTATGTTCAGGATGCCAACATTGTGCTGGCCGATTGTGATCTGTCTGCCAATGTGTCGTATCATGGTGGTGCAGTGGCCTTCGTGGGCGGTGTGTCGACCATTGACAACAGTCGGCTCAATCGTAATGTGGCGGACGAGATCGCGGTGTACAACACACCGGGTGATCCGAACAATGCAGTCAGTACCAGTGTAGCAGGATTCATGCGCGGACCGATCGGTCAGGGCGGTGCCTTGTGGATCGACAATGCCGATGTGGCGGTGCGCGATACTGTGATGCAGACCAATCGATCGACTCTGGCCGGCGGCGCAGGCTATATCGTGGGCAGTCTCTTTGATCCTTATATTCCGAAATTCCAGAACTGTTTGATTACAGGCAACCAGGCGGCCATGAATGGCGGCGGTTTGGCCATGAATCTGTATGCAGCCCCGCTCCTTGAGAATTGCACGATTGCCGGCAATCAGGTCGGTGACACCGGCGCGGGCGGCGGGCTCTCTTTGGGCGCAGGCAGTACGCCCAAGGTCCTGAATAGTATTATCTGGAACAATGTGGGGCTTCGCGGCTCACAGATCGCCTTGACAGGCGAGAATCCTCTGTATACGGATGTGTCTGCTGTGCTCGACATTCAGTACAGTGATGTCCAGTCCCCGTCAGGTGGTGTGGGACAGACGATTGAACAGGGCACTGCGTTCCTGATTCAGGACACGACCCGCATCAAGGGCTGGGACGCCACGACCCGTCAATGGGATCCCAGCACACACAATATCAATGCCAATCCGCTGTTTGTCATGGGCTACTACCTCAGCCAGACAGATGCGGGGCAACTGGTTCAGAGCCCCTGTGTGGATGCCGGTGATGTGGATTCAGACAGCACGTCCTGGCCCATGGATGCGTATACGACCCGGACCGGCAGTGATGGTATTGATGTCGATGGGGTGTTCGACTCCGGTCGCGTGGACCTGGGGTATCATTATCAGGAGGTGGCACAGTACTGGCTGACCACTGAAGTGCTGCCCAGCGAAGACGGCCTGATTCATGGCGTCGTGACACCTCAGAAGAAGGCTGTGTTCAGCAATCTTCAGGACAATGTGGTGGTCGTGACAGCCATACCGGATCCGGGCTACAAGGTCAAGCAGTGGGCAGGGACCGACAACAACAACACGATCAGTACGGTCAATACCGTGACCATGACACAGGACGTGAATGTGACCGTGACCTTTGAAAAGGCGGCCCGTTACTACTTCACGACTGAAGTGGTGAATACGAATGATGGACGACCGCATGGTCAGCTGGTGCCGCAGAACGGCTGGGTGGACGAAGGCACCACCGTGAAATTGACGGCCATGCCTGAGGCAGGCTATGAAGTCAGTCAGTGGATCGGATCGGTGGATGACACCAGCAAGAGTGCTGTGAATTTCGTGCTGGTAGACGCCAACAACCTGGTGGTTCGCGTTAAATTTGCAGCGTTGACTGCCAAGAATGTCCTGACTGTGCCGTCAGACTACACCACGATCCAGGCTGCCCTGACAGCGGCCGGTACGGGCGACACCATTGTGGTGGACCCGGGTGTGTATCAGTCCGGCGAAGGCTCTTTCCTGATCACGCTGACCAAGGACGTGACCATTACCTCACGCTTCCCGAGTGATCCGTGTTGTGTGGCTGCGACCATCCTGGACGGCTACGCCAATGATCCAGCCCATCCATTGCATTATGGGGGCATTGTGGTGGCGTCAAACGTGGGCAGGGACACTGTGATCAATGGTTTGACATTTAGAAATTGCGGTGGCCAGGCCGGTTCGGGTGTGGCAGACGACGGCGATCGAGCGGCCGGGCATCCGGATGGTTACGATGGTCAACCGGGCTATGGCGGGGCCATGCTGATCCTGCCGCAGGCCAGCCCCACGATCAAGAACTGTGTGTTCCAGAGCAACTTCATGATTGCTGAAGATGGTGGCAATGGTGAAAACGCAGACGATACTGCCAATGCCGGTCGCGGCGGTTGGGGCGGTTGGTCCAGGGGTGGCGCCATTTACTGTGCCTCCAAGTCCAGCCCGATATTTATCAACTGCAGCATCCTGGACAACTATGCCCAGGGTGGTAATGGCGGTAATGGCGGCGATGGGGCCTTGAACAACGATGTTGAGACCCTGCCCAATTACGGCGGCAACTACACACCAGGCCAACGCGTGTTCATCGATTCCCTGAGCACGTCAGTTCAAGTGGTGAATGAAGACGTCTGGAAGCTGTGGACCTGGGATTTCTCAGAGACCTACAAGTATCAGTTGGGTGAAGATGCCATTGTGGATGCCAATGCAGCAGCCGGTCTGGTGTTGACCGGTGAGCTGGGACCGTATCTGGGTGACGAACGTGACTATACGGCCATGGGTGGCGGTGTGTACTGCGGTACATTGAGCCAGGTGACCTTTGTTCACTGTGAGTTCAGCGGAAACCACACGTATGGCGGGTTGACCGGCATCGGTGGCTTGCCTGATGGCGTGGATCGTAATCTCGAACCTCTCTACACCAATGAACTGCCGAGTTACGGTGGTGCTGTGTATTGCGATTCGGATTCAATCGTCACCTTTGAAGGCTGTACGTTCAGAGAAAACGAGGCCTCGGCCATTGTGGATCCCAACAATGGTGCAGGCGATGGCACGGACGTGGATCCGACCACCCGTCCGAATCCCTACATGGGCTACGGCGGTGGTGTGAGCACGGATGTGAATGCCAAGGTGGTCTTTACAGACTGCAACTTCATGGATAACAAGGCCGACATTGGCGGCGGTATCTATGTGAAGGAGTCTCTGGCTGACGTGGCGGACAGCAACTTTGTCAGAAACGAAGCCCTGCAGGGTGGAGCCCTGGCTGGTACAGGCGGAGACATCATCATTGCGGACTGCAATGTGGTGGCCAACCTGGCGATAGACGACAGCACTGACCCGAACGATGACGATGTGCTGGCTCTGGGTGCAGGTATGTACCTGTCTTCATGTCCGGCCCAGGTGACGGATTCGAACTTCTTCTCGAATATCACACCGGGCTCTGGCGGTGCCGTGTATATCCGCGGGAACAAACCCACGATTACGAACTGCCTGTTCAGAAACAATGGTGCAGGTCATGACGGCGGTGCCCTGTCTGTGAATCACTATGCTGTGACCACGATCAGGAATGCCACCTTCTATCACAATCTCGCGGACCCGAATATTCTCGGCGGTATTGCAGAGACCGGATACGGCGGTGCCATATTCTGCGGGACGAACAGCCGTACATTCGTCACGGACAGTATCTTCTTTCAGAATACGGCCCATCTGGGTGGTGCCTTTGCGGTGATGTCCGGCAAGGCGTACAATGACGACTGTGCCAGTCTGTCACTCTATTATTGCACAGTCACCACGGGGCCGAACGACGTGTACACGGAATGTGATGATCCTCCGACCTACGACCACGTCCTCTGGGGTGTGAATCCTCTGTTCAGATCCGGACCTCTGGGTAATCACTACCTGAGCGCAAACAGTCCGGCTGTGGACGCAGGCAGTACCACGTCCTACCAGGCTGGTATGACCACCTATACCACTCAGGTTGATCCGCGCAAGGATACACCTGATACAGGCAAGGTCGACATTGGCTATCACTACAAACTGGCAGAACCCTGTCGTGTCTGCGATCTCATTAAGGACGGTCGGATTGACATTTCCGACTTTGGCAGGTATGCAGAACTGGCTCAGAAGTGGATGGGTCAGGAGTGCAATGCAGCCAATCATTGGTGTGACGGTGCTGATTTGACCTATGATTTCAAGGTGGATGCCAATGACAGAGCCTTGCTGGAAGTGTGTCGAGATGTCAGCGATGTGACACCGCCAAAACCGAATCCTGCGAAATGGTCGGTCCAGCCGTATATTGAGGACGGCAAAGCGATCATGAGGGCCCAGGTCGCTGAAGACGGCTGGTGGCTGGATCAGGTCGAATACTACTTCCAGAATGTCTCGGGCAACGGCCATGACAGTGGCTGGCAGTCGAGCCCCGTGTATGTGGATGATATTGCCATGGAGAGCGAAGCCTATGGCTACAGGCTCAAGGTCCGTGACCCCTCAGAGAATGAAACCCAGTGGTCAAAGATCAAGCATGCCAGTCCGTACATCAATATCGCCCCTGTGGGCCCATTGAGTCTGTCGCTGCTGGAAGCCGGTGTGACGTATCTTCAGTTGCTGGCTGAGCAGATGTTTGACGCTGACGGTGTCCAGTACTACATCGAAATAGACGATGAAGACTATGCAGACAGCGGTTGGTTTGATTTTGATCCCAGTGGTCTGGTGCCGGATCCGAACGATCCGAACAACCTGATTGTGCTGGATCCGAACGATCCGAATATGGCAGGTCCGAATTACAGGTTTACTCAGCTGCAACCGAGTACCACCTACAGATTCCGGGTCAAGGCCAGGGATAAATCAGAGCAGCAGCTGGAAACCGCCTACTCTGACTGGTTTGCCTTTACCACGCTGGATGCCCCGGAGAACCTGCCGCCCACACCGAATCCCTTGACCTGGGATACGGCAATCGACGCCAATGGCTTCGACGGGACGCCCAGGATCAAGTTGATCAGGGTCCAGGCCGGGTTCCAGTTCTATGGTGTGACCATGACGTCCATCGTGGCCACTGATGCAGACAGTCCAGAGGTGGAGTACTTCTTCGAGTGCACCAATGGTGCTGCATTCAGCAGCGGCTGGGTCTTGGATCCGATCTATACCACGCCGATTGTAGGTACTGAAGGCGCTGCCCTGAGTCTGAGGTTCAGGGTCAAGGCTCGCGACCAGGCCGGCAATGAGACTCAGTGGTCTGAGGAACTTCAGGTCACTCGAGGACAGGGAGATACCACAGCCACGAACACCGGTGGGAACACAGGCGTCAATAACGGTGGGAACACTGGTGTTAATAACGGTGGGAACATCGGTATTGTCGGAGGTGGTTAAGTCTAGGATTGTGGCGTGAGCAGAGGACTCGTTCCGCAGGCTCCGAATAAGGATGGTTCCAAGCGGCTTCAACCAGGGTGTTGAAGCCGCTTTTTTTTGTGCGCGTGCCATGTTTCTTTACAGACAAAAAGGGGTTTTTGAGGAAAAGAAGCCAGCGGGAAATTCAAACTCTTCATTGAAACTCAGGGCATTCATGGTTATGCTGTCTGCGAAATAGTCCATAGTCTGTTATTTTTATTCGAGGTCAGCATGAACACAGGAGAGAGTCGGTTACACTGGTTTTTGGTTTGTTGGATGATGGCCCTGAGTGGTGGATCCGTCCTGGCTCAATCGGGATTTTCTTCTGACATGAATGAGCGGGCCATTGTGCGCGTGATGACACAGGTGGCGGATTGGCAGTTGGCCAATCCAGGGACGCATGCGACCACGGACTGGACCCAGGGGGCGTTGTACGCAGGTCTGTCCGCCTGGGCTCGCATGGCCGACACGGAGACCTACACCCAGGCACTCATGGCTGTGGGAGACAAGAACGAGTGGCAGTTGGGGCGAAGACTCTATCACGCAGACGATCATTGCGTGGGCCAGATGTATCTCGATCTGTTTAAACAGGTGCGCAATCCCGTGATGATCAAGCCACTGCAGGAACGGTTTGACTGGATCATGGCCCATCCGTCCGCGTCCAGCCTGGTGTTTGAGGAAAAGACGCGGGAGGATCGATGGTGGTGGTGCGATGCCCTGTTCATGGGACCGCCTGTGTGGGCGGAATTGAGCGCGTTGACAGGCGATTCCAAGTATCTGGATTTCATGAACAGGGAGTGGTGGGCCACCACGGACTTTCTGTACGACAAAGAAGAGCATCTCTATTTCAGGGACAGTCGATATTTTGACCAGCGCGAGGCCAACGGCAAGAAGATGTTCTGGTGCCGGGGCAATGGCTGGGTATTCGGCGGACTGGTCAAGGTCCTGCAGGCCATGCCCCTGGACTATCCGGATCGGCCCAGGTATGTCCAGTTGTACAGAGACATGTCAGCCAAACTCCTGGAGATCCAGGGCCAGGACGGCCTGTGGCGCTCCAGTCTGCTGGACCCTGTGACCTATCCCCCTCAGGAGGCCAGTGGGTCCGGATTCTTCTGCTATGGTCTGGCCTGGGGTGTGAATCGTGGTTTCCTGGACGCCGACACCTACGGGCCTGTGGTGAAGAAGGCCTGGCAGGGGCTGGTGGGTTGTGTGCAGAGCACCGGCAAACTCGGCTGGATTCAACCCATTGGTGCGGCACCTGGCAAGGTCGGGCCTGACATGACAGAGGTCTATGGCGTGGGGTCGTTTCTGCTCGCAGGCACTGAAGTGGCCAAGATCGCGATACGTGACAAGGCATCCGCCATTCTAGTCCATGCGGTCAATGACATTACAATCTTTCGAACCAGAGAAACCCTGAGTGTGCCCTGGTCGGATCTGTCAGGCATGGGAACCCGCGATGTGGTGGTGGTCGACTTTGTGACCAACAGGCCCCTGGTGTCACAGGTCCTGGATCTGGATGGCAACCGACGGCCTGAGGCCCTGCTGTTCCAGGCCGACTTTTCGCCCAATCAGCAGCGTTGGTTCTGGGTGATGAAGGCCGCGGACAGTCTGAAAACCCCCGAGTCGGAGACCACGACTTTTGGGCGCTTCGTGCCGGAACGCATGGATGACTTTGCCTGGGAGAATGACCGGATTGCGTTTCGCATGTACGGCAAGGCCCTGGAGTGGGAGACCGTGAGCAGCGGGATCGACGTGTGGGTCAAGAAGGTGACCTATCCTGTGGTGGATAAATGGTATCTCAGTGGGAAGTATCATGAGGACCACGGCGAGGGTCTGGATTACTACAAGGTCGGGCCTGCCAGGGGCTGCGGGGGCCTGTCTGTGTACAAGGACGGAACCCTGTATGGTTCCCGCAATTTTGTCACCTCCCGCGTACTGGCGAATGGACCCATCCGTACCGTGTTTGAGCTGGACTACGAGCCCTGGGAGGCGGCCGGTCAGACAGTCCGTGAAACCAAACGCATCAGCCTGGACCTGGGCTCCAATCTGAATCGCATGGAAGACCGGTTCAAGGCCGATCAGTCCGTGCCTGTGGCAGTGGGCATCAGCCTGCGCGGGCATGACGGGATCGTGTCGTATCAGCCCGGCTCGGGTCCTGTGGCGTACTGGGAGCCCGCTGATCCGGTCAACGGTGCGGTGGGCTGCGGTGTGGTCATGCCCGGCACCACACCTGTTCGACAGATAGAAAACTCGAAAGAACATGTATTGGTCACCAGTCAGGCCGAACCAGGCCAGCCGTTTGTGTATTATACAGGGGCCTGCTGGAGCAAGAGCGGTCAGTTTACAGATCATGGCCAGTGGATGCAGTATTTGACGGAATTTTCACAACGCCTGGCCCATCCTATCAAGGTTAACGCTTCACGATAGAAGGAGTTATAGAAATGGAAGTCAGATACAGTCCGGACCCGGTGAGGTTTCAGAGAATGACCACACAGGAGATACGTGATAGTTTCCTGATTGAGACCCTGTTCAAACAAGACAGAATTGTGATGGTCTACACAGATGTGGACCGTGCGATAGTGGGCGGTGTCTTGCCCATGGATAAGCCGCTGATCCTGGCGGCAGGCAGGGAACTCAGAGCCGATTATTTCTGCCAGCGTCGCGAGTTGGGTGTGTTGAATATCGGCCATATGGGCAGCGTACTCGTGGACGGTCAGCGTTTTAATATGGACAACCGGGATGGTTTGTACATTGGCCTGGGCTGCCAGGAGATCAGCTTTGTGAGTGCCAATCCCTATGAGCCCGCCATGTTCTACCTGTTGAGCTATCCGGCCCATGATTCGTATCCCACCAAGCATATCAAGAAGTCGGATGCCGAGCCCGTGCATCTGGGATCTCATGAAGCGTCGAACAAGCGTACCATCTACAAGCTCATCCACCCGGGCGGTGTGCAGAGCTGTCAACTGGTCATGGGCTTTACAGAGATGGCCGATGGCAGTGTGTGGAATACCATGCCGCCGCACACCCACGAGCGGCGTATGGAGGTGTACCTATATTTTGACGTGCCGGACGACAACCGCGTGTTCCACTACATGGGGCAGCCCCAGGAAACACGTCACATTGCCGTGGCCAGCGGCCAGGCCGTGATTTCTCCGAGCTGGTCCATACACTCAGGCGTGGGCACGCGCTCGTACAGCTTCTGCTGGGGCATGGGCGGAGAAAACCAGGCATTCGACGACATGGATCATTTGACCATAGATGAGATAAGATAGGAACATAACATGATCTTGGATCAATTCAAATTGGATGGAAAAGTGGCTGTCGTGACTGGCGGGGCCCGGGGCCTGGGACGCGGCATGGCAGAAGGGCTGGCTCAGGCCGGTGCGGACATCGCCCTGGTCGATATCCTGGACATGTCAGAGGCCAGGGCAGCCATTGAAGCCCTGGGACGAAAATGTATTGCCGTCACTGCGGACCTGAGTCAGAAGGACAGTGTACCCGCCATTGTCGACAGGGTCGTCCGGAAATTGGGCGGGATCGACATCCTGTTCAACAATGCCGGGATCATCCGCAGAGCCCCCATTACGGAGTTCACGGAAAAGGACTGGGACGATGTCATGAACATCAATCTTCGTACGCTCTTCTTCCTGAGTCAGGCCGTGGGCAAGCTCATGATCGAGCAGGGACGCGGCGGCAAGATCGTGAACACGGCCAGCATGCTCAGCTTCCAGGGCGGCATCCTGGTGCCGTCGTACACGGCGTCCAAGAGTGCGGTCATGGGCCTGACCCGGCTGCTGGCCAATGAACTCGGTGCCCACAATATCAATGTCAATGCCATTGCACCGGGCTACATGGCCACGGACAACACCAAGGCCCTGCGTGAAGACCCGGCCCGCAACAAGGCCATCCTGGACCGTATTCCGGCGGGGCGTTGGGGCACACCGGAAGACCTCCAGGGCGCAGCCGTGTTCCTGGCTTCAAAGGCCTCTGATTACCTGCAGGGCTACACCATTGCAGTGGACGGCGGGTGGTTGGCAAGATAGCCGTATTGTTGATAACCAGGAGAAGACTATGGCAGCCATTGTGTGCAAACCTGCACAGGACTGTAAGTACGATATTGTGTCGCTGGGTGAGATCATGCTGCGTCTGGATCCGGGGGACGATCGCATCCATACCACGCGTCAGTTTCGTGTGTGGGAGGGCGGCGGTGAATACAATGTGGCACGTGGGCTCAAGCGGTGCTTTGGCCAGCGTGCTGCCGTGGTGACAGCGGCCGTGCAGAATCCCCTGGGCCAGTTGCTGGAGGATCTCATCTTTCAAGGGGGCGTGTGCAGCGAGTACGTCAAGTGGGTGCCGTATGACGGTATTGGCCGCAAGAGCCGCATCGGCCTGAATTTTACGGAACGCGGATTCGGCGTGCGTGCGGCCGTGGGGTGTTCGGATCGCGGGCACACGGCTGCGTCCCAACTGAAACAGGGCGATATCGACTGGGATCGGATCTTTGGCAAGGACGGGGCTCGCTGGTTTCATACAGGCGGCATCTACGCGGGCCTGTCCGAGACCACGCCGGACGTGATTCTCGAGGCCGTGACATCGGCCAAGGCGCATGGCACGGTTGTCTCGTATGACCTGAACTACAGGGCGTCGCTCTGGAAGGACATTGGCGGCAAGCACAAGGCCATTGAAGTGAACCGGGCCATTGCCCCATACGTGGACGTGATGATCGGCAATGAAGAGGATTTCTCTGCGGCCCTGGGCTTTGACGTGCCGGACCTGGATGAAGGCTGTTCCAAGCTGGACCCTGCGAACTTCAAGAAGATGATCCAGCAGGCCGTCAAGGCCTTTCCGAACTTCAAGGCCGTGGCCACGACTCTGCGCGCTGCCACGACTGCCAGCAGGAATGACTGGGGTGCGGTACTCTATGCGGGCGGTCAGTTCTATGATGCCATGCTGCGTGAAGACCTGGAGCTCTACGACCGCGTGGGCGGGGGAGACAGCTTTGCGTCCGGCCTGATCTATGGTCTGATGGAAAACAAGGGCCCCGAGTATGCGGTCAACTGCGGGGCTGCGCATGGGGCGCTGGCCATGACCACGCCCGGGGATACGACTACGGCATCTCTGGCGGAAGTCGAACGTGTGATGGCCGGTGGGACTGCCAGGATCGCTCGATGACTTGAGCCTGCAAGAGGAGAATCTTATGAAATGTCGTTATCTGTTGAAGGTCATAGGTTTGTGTGTGGCTTTTGTGTGTGTCACTGGATGCGAGTCTACCCCAACAGGTGTGCAGGCCGAATCGGTCCAGGACCTACCGTGGTCCGTGAAGATGACAGAGACCATCATGCAGAGAAATCCGGACATCTGGTCTGTGGATTTTGGCACGCGTCCCAAATGGACCTACACGTATGGTCTGGTGTTTAAAGGCATGTGGCAGGTGTGGGAGAAGACCGGTGATCCCGACATCCTGGCGTATGTGCAAACCTACTATGACGCCATGATCAATGACCAGGGTGAGATCCAGACGTACAAGATGTCGGATTACAATATTGACATGATCAATGCTGGCAAGGTCCTGTTTGCCCTGTATGACACGACGCGCAAGGAGAAATACAGGATTGCCCTGGCGACCCTGCGTGAACAGATGCAGGCCCATCCTCGCACGAGCGAGGGCGGGTTCTGGCACAAGAATCGCTATCCCCATCAGATGTGGCTGGATGGGCTGTACATGGGGTCTCCCTTCCTGGCTCAGTATGCCGTGACATATGATGAACCGGCCCTGTTTGATGAGGTGGCCAACCAGCTGCTCCTCGTGGAGAGGCATACACGGGATGACCGCACCGGGCTGTTGTACCATGCCTGGGATGAGAGCCGCGAGCAGCGCTGGTCCGATCCCGACACAGGGCAGTCCCCCCATTTCTGGGGTCGGGCCATGGGCTGGTACGCCATGGCCCTGGTGGATTGCCTGGACTATCTGCCCAGGACCCATGCCAAACGCGGCGAGATCGTGGCCAAGATGGAACGCTTCTTTGGGGCTGTGGCCAGGTTCCAGGATCAGGACACCGGCCTGTGGTATCAGGTGGTGGATCAGGGCTCGCGAGAAGGCAACTATCTGGAGGCCACCTGTTCCTGCATGTTTGCCTATGCCATGGCCAAGGCCGCGCGTCTGGGGTATGTGGATCAGTCATTTCATGAGGTCGCGGAAAAGGCCTATCAGGGGATACTCCGGACTCTGATTACCGTGGACAGTGAAAATCTTGTCACTATCAACCAGTGCTGCAGTGTGGCAGGCCTGGGGGGGGATCCGTATCGAGACGGATCGTATGACTACTATGTGAATGAACCGATCCGAAGCAATGACGCCAAGGCCCTGGGCCCGTTTATCCTGGCCAGCCTTGAATTTGAAAAGTAACGCAGACGCGGGCCAGGGGCTCGCTGAATTGGAGAATGGTATGGCAAAACACCAACGTTTACATGTCCTGAACACCATCAAACAGCTGGGCCTGGTGCCTCTGTTTTATCATGCAGACCCCGATGTTGCCATTGAGGTGGTGGACGCACTGGTGACAGGCGGTGCCCTGTTCATCGAGTTTACGAATCGCGGGGACAGGGCCATTGATGTCTTTAAAAAAGTCGCTCAGTATCGTGACACTGCGCGACCGGAACTGATCCTGGGTGTGGGGTCCGTGTGTAATGCCGGCACCGCCGCCATGTACATGGCAGCCGGGGCAGATGCCATTGTCGCGCCGCTGCTGGATGCGGATATTGCCAGGACCTGCAACAGTCAGAAGGTGCCTTACATGCCCGGCTGCGGTTCGGTCTCGGAGATCCATCAGGCCCATCTCTTGGGCGTGGAAATCTGCAAGGTCTTTCCTGCGGGGCAGGTGGGGGGACCTGCATTCATCAAGAACGTCAAGGCGCCCTGTGCGTGGGCTGAACTGATGCCCACGGGCGGTGTGTCGCCCACCCGTGAAAACCTCACCGAGTGGTTTGAGGCCGGGGCCGCTTGCGTGGGCATGGGGTCCAAGCTGGTGAGCAAGGATCTGATACAAAAGAAAGACTATGCGGGTCTGACCCAAAAGGTCAAGGAGACACTGGCATTGATTACAGACATTCGATAAGTGGATCACCTGTCTTCCATGAGACTATCCTGATAGCCAAATTTATTAAGGAACTGCAACATGAACACCTCTTTAAATCGACGTGGCTTTTTACAAATGGCCTCTGGCGCAGCACTCGCTGCACTGGGGGGATCAACCGCCTCGGCTCAGTCCGCGAATGCGTCTTCGGAAAAGGCGACTGTGGCATTCGGTCTCGGGTTGGCCTCATATACACTGCGACAGTTTGATCTGGATCAGGTCATTGCCATGACCAAGCGTGTGGGGTTGACGCGCATCACGCTCAAGAGTATGCACATGCCGCTGGATGCGTCTGACGCACAGATCAAATCCATGGCCCAAAAGGTCAGGCGGGCAGGACTGGATCTCTACGGCGCAGGTGTGATCTATATGAAAAACGAGGCCCAGGTGCAGGAGGCCTTTCATTACGCGCAGGTCGCGGGTCTCAAGGTGATTGTGGGCGTGCCGGATCATCCCTTACTGCCCCTGGTTGAAAAGAAGGTCAAGGAAACGGATATCTGTGTGGCCATCCACAACCATGGACCTGGTGACAACGTCTATCCTGCACCGGCCAGCGTGTATGACCGTGTCAAGACCCTGGACAAGCGAATCGGTCTGTGCATGGACATCGGTCACACGCAGCGTCTCGGTATTGATCCATGTGACGCGGCCAGGCAGTGCGCAGACCGCTTGCTGGATGTGCACATCAAGGATGTCTCTTCAGCCACGGCGCAGGGGGCAACCCTGGAAATCGGTCGCGGTGTGATCGACATTCCGGGATTCCTGACCACACTCAAGCAGATCGGATATGCGCGCACCGTGGGCTTTGAATACGAAAAAGACGCCGACGATCCCATGCCCGGTCTCTCGGAATCCGTGGGGTACGTGCGAGGTGTGCTGGACACGATGTCTTGATCAGGCCATGCGCATGAAACATAAAAACAAAATCAATGAGGAAATTGAACAACTCCTGTTGCAGCACGGTGAATTTGCCAGTGAAGAGGAGGCCTTTGCGCTGGTTGAACGCTATATCAACCAGCGCAATGCCCAGCCTGATCCTGCCTTGGGAGGCTTCTCACCAGACCAGGTCTCTTCTCTGTTGAACCTGCCCTGGGATGATCCCGGGCATCCCATGCAATTGAATGAGATGCTTTCTCCTTCTGTGCTGAGCCCTGTTCGATTCCTCAAGAATGCCCGCTTGTTTCTGACGGACCTGATGGCCGATACCCGGCCCAATGCCACGGCCACAGGGAATCTCAACCGCCGTTTTGTCGCGCAGATGATGGAACGACTGGATATCGAACCTCGCATACTGAATCAGATCAGGAGGATTTGTAAAGTCATCAATGAACCGGATGTCGGTGAGGTTCATGTGTTGCGCCTTGTGTGTGACGTGGCAGGCCTGATCAGACTGCGCGGCAAGTCCTATCAGGTGGTCAAAGAATATGAGACCCTTTTACATGAATCGAATGCCGCTGTCCTCTACACCATCCTGTTTGAGGCGTATTTTACGCAATTCAATCTGGGGTATTCTGATGGCTTTCCGGACTGTCCCGGCATTCAATCGTGTATACCGATCACGCTTGCCCAACTGGCCAGACGGGCAGATCAGTGGCAGGATTTGTCTACCCTCAGCAGCCATCTCCTGCTCCCTGCGTGTCGTGAGGAAATCGATGCGTCACGTTTTTCCATCGATGACTACGACCTTTTTTTCGTGGAAATCCGGATTCTGACGCATCTTGAGACCTTTGGCCTGATCGAGTGCCAACGGCAGCAGAAAACCAAATATACGAACCGAGTCACCCGACTCAGAAAAACCGGGTTGTTCGATCAGTTCATTTCGTTTGATTTCAAATAGCGAGCGCGTGCTATTACGTTTTCAGCCATTTGTCGGCTGTCAGGTCATTGAGCATCTTGCTGTACTTGGCGTTGGCCTCCTTTGGTTTTGTGGTGTTGCCCATGAGTTCGAACATGTGTTGGGCCACGGCACTGCCAATGGCGTGGATGGCGTTGTGTCTGTCAAGGCCCTCGTCCATAAGGCGTTTCAATGTGCGGTGGGTTTCCAGAAGATTCTCAGCAAGCTGGTTTTCTACGATGGCATGGATGATGGAGTGCATTTTTGTGTCCGGCAGTTCTTCTTCACACGCGTCGTGAAAGGCTTCAATGGCCAGTATGCGATCCTGTTCGTCCAGTTCCAGCCATTGGTCCGAGGCAGGGGCTTCGAGCGCGTCATACACCGGGAGGTCTTCAAAACCATCGAGTCCTGCTTCGAAGTCGTCGTATAACTCGTCCAACTGCTCCATGGTTTCCTGGAGGACTGCATTGGCCTCTTCCAGGTCAAACAGCTTGGGGTCGTACAACCCGCCCAACCACTCCCGCATGCTCTCATATTCGGGGTGCTTGGGATCGGCCATGACTTCCAGTAATTGACAATACCCGGGCTCCCCGCCACAGTCTTCAGGGGGGCAGGCATTTTTGCCTTTCAGGATCACAGGCAACTGTTCCGTGGTATGCAGCAATTCCTGACAGGTCACGATATGTTCCCAGTCGTCCCCGAAATCGTACGTGTACTGAATCTTTTTGCCTTTGGTTGTGAACAGGTCTTCGAGAAATACATCATATTCATCGACCAGATCCTCAGGGGAATCCTCGTCAATCATCCCAAACAATTCGCCCTGATATTTGTACATATGCAGATGAGAGTTCTGCCAGCCCATGGCAATCTGGATGACTGTGTGCAGGTCGCCCAGCGTATAGTCCAGGGGCACACGCACCTGACGCCAGATGGTCGGCTTGATATGACACAGTTCAATCCTGAGGGTGACAGCATTGTTTTCCATCTGATTGATCTTCATGGTATTGTCTCCAACGGGTGGTTGGTGGTCATTCTATTGTTTCAGGTGTCCATGAAAAGAGTGTATCCAGGTGGGACCAAAAATCAAATGGTAATTTTTGCAGGTTTGTGCCCGGGCAGTTCGTTGCGCTCTGATGACAAAGCAAGAAGAACCAGGAGATAGGACCTCTGCGTATGGTGTGCCGGTCTTGAAGCAGACCACACGAGACATTTGGTTTTCACGGACCGGCGCCGGCAGTCTGCCCCTCACAGATGACGACTCGTTGATCTCACCCCAGACCGGGAGCCCCCTTCATTTGAAGGGGGCGGGTGTCCGTGGCCGTCTCGTCATGCGTCATCGCTGAGCGCCGACTGAGGTTGCGTGGATCTGCATGTTCTTGTCGTACTCCATGGTGTAGGTATAGGTGATAAGAAGGGCCTTGTCATCCGTGGTATGCGGGGCGAGTGTGAGGTCCCACTGCAGGATGCCTTTTTTTCGGTCTGTTTTGAGATAATCATTGTCCTGACTTAATGCAGGCTCGGTTTTCACCAGTTCAATCTTGATGGACGCGTCTTCACTGTAGGGCAGGCGGTCCAGGAGTCTCAGGTTGACGGGTGAAGCCTTGTAGTTGCTCAAGGAGATCTGGTAATCAAAGGTATCAATGCGGTTGCCGCCCTGAATACGGGTCTGCTTGTTGTCCAGGGCATGGGCCACCTGGACCTGTGAGTCTGTGCCAAAACCGGCAGTAAAGGTGTCGCCGATCGTGACCAGGGGGACTTCACTGCGGCCCACAAACTGATTGTTTTTAAAGACACTGGCAGGCCCGGGCAGGAATACGGTTTGGCTGGTGTTATGCACATTGGCCTGTAAATAGACATAATCCGTGAGCAGGGGGGACGCGATCAAGGTAAATTCAGCAGGCGCGGTCATGGTGGCGATGCTCACCAGTTGCTGATCGTCACGACTGGGCAGGGTGAGTTTGCCGGGCAGTTCGTACGTGACGCTCACACCTTCCACACGCATGATTTCGTCAATGGCCTGCTGCATTTCACGGATCTGAGCAGTGCCATTGTTTAGAAACAGCATCTGATTATCCTCTGCCAGGGCATTGAGTAGGGTATTGGCAGCCAGGCCCTGTTTGATGTTTTGCTGTCTTGAGAAGAAATTCTGTTTGATTTTCTCCATGGGGACATCCACCCGAGGTTCGGCCTGCTGCTGCATAACGGTGTTTCGTGTGAGCCCCACACGGACAGGGGACAGCACCGGGGCGGACGATACCATGGTGGGTTCGGCGGTGGACAGGTTGATGCTCACACCGTCCCAGTCCTCGCCGCTGTTTTGATTGACCACAGCATGGTACTCCAGAGACACGCGAGACTCGTCCGGCAGGGCCCTGAGGTTGTACTGTTGCTGCCATTGGGCTTCACGGACAAGGTAGTTGAGTTCCAGAGACGCAGGTCCCGGTTGGCTACACTGCACATAGATCACGGCTTCGCGTTCCGTTCTTGATGTCTGGGAGGTGATGGCGCTGCGCTGCCTTTGCGCCAGTGCCAGTTCATCTGTGAGCTTGCTGCGGCTCTGTTCAAGGTCGAGACGCTTCTCAAGATAGACCAGACCCTTGGATTCGATCATGTCAGTCAGATCCTTGATGGGTTCGTATGCGAGTATGCCCTGACTCAAGTCCAGCTTTTTGGCCTCGACCGTGAAGTTCTTCAGGTTTTCATACATTTTCCACTGGGCGGACAGGTGCTCTGCCAGGGCCGCGTTTTCATGGAGCGATTGCTCCAGCCGCTGGATTTGCTGGTCCAGGGCCTGGACTTCTTCGCGTGTATCCTCTGTCACGGCTCTCTGGCGATAACGGACGCTCAGGATTTTGATGTGGTTCTGAGTCTGGGCAAACAGACTCTCAGGGATCAGATGCTCAGGCAGATGACCGGCGACCAGTTCTGCTGTGCCTTGAGACAGTTCCGTGTCAATTTGACGGGTGATCAGGGCCTGGCCGCGGTACACCGTGACCTTGGTGATTTTTCCATTGTTCTTGAGCTCCGAGGCCGTCAGCGCGGTAAGACTCAGACAACACATCAGCATCACAATGCCTTTCAAGGGTTTCATACTGTCGCTCCTTTCTGAAGTTAATACCTGTGAGTTCATGGTATTACTGTAAAGGGGTAAGTCCTGGGTACAAAGTAAAATGGATGTAAAAACACTGTGAAGCGATTGGAACTCAGGAGAACAGGAGAAGAAAGTCCTCATTTTGTCTTCCTGTTCTCCTCTTGTGAGGCCTGATTTCGGGCCTGCAAGACCCTGCAATCCTGCCGTATTTGCCCGTGATTTATGCTTGACGGTGCCTCTGATTACAGATAGGGTATTTGCTTTGTTAAGCCCTCATGAAGGATTTTTTACTATGATTGTCGATTGCCATACGCATATTGATTTAAGTGTGGATGCCCCGGATGTGGCCGGCTACTTGAGTGCGGCTGAGAAAGTAGACGCCTGTATTGCCTTGGGGTGCCACAAGCCGGATCATGGTCAGGTGAATGATAAACTGGCCAGGTTTGTGGCTGCCCATTCAGGTAAGGTGCTGGGATTCGGCGTGGTTGATCCCACCAAAGAGACCGTGGACGAGGCCTATTTGAAACGGTTTACTGAAGACTGGCATTTGCAGGGCTTTGTGTTGTATTGCTCGGCCTGTGGATTTAATCCGACCCACAGTGAGGCCATGAATTTTTACCAGGCAGTCACAGACATGGAATTGCCGGTATTCTTTCACAATGGCGACCTGGATGTGAGTTGTGAAGGCAATATCGCCTATGCACAGCCCTATCTGCTGGATGAGGTGGCCAAATCCTTTCCCAAATTAAAGATCATAATCGGGAGTATGGGCATTCCCTTTATTGACCAGACCATTGCGATTCTTGCCAGACATGAAAATGTATTTGCCGATCTGACCATTCGTCCCAGCAATGTGTGGCAGACATACAATATTGTGATGGCTGCCCATGAGCAGGGGGTCATGGATAAGTTGGTGTTTGGCAGCGGTTATCCGATTGCCGAGGCCCAGGCCTGCATTGAGACCCTGTTGGGCTTCAATACCCTCATGGCGGATCGCAATCTCCCTACCGTGCCTCGCGGAAGTATCCGTGCCATTGTTGAGCGGAACTCCCTGGAATTGTTGTCCATCGACCATAGCAGGATCAGATCTCAACAGGTGGCTGCAAGGCCTGGCAGTAAACCCAAGACTTAACACCCAAAACCAAAGAACTTCAGGGTTAAGCCGACTCTAAAACGGATTTTGCTGATAGGAGTGCCTAGATGGAGCAACGAAGCAAGTGGGGTACGAATTGGGGGTTTTTGTTGGCAGCCATAGGGTCGGCTGTCGGTCTGGGCAATATCTGGCGTTTTCCCTATGTGGCCTACGAAAATGGCGGGGGCGCCTTTCTCATTCCGTATTTTGTCGCACTTTTGACCGCTGGAATCCCTATCTTGATGCTTGAATTTGCCCTGGGCCACCATAAAGAGGCGTCTGCCCCCAAGGCATTCCACTACATTGATCCCAAATGGGAATGGGTTGGCTGGTGGGCTGTGCTTTTTGTCATGTTCGGTATTGAGCTCTATTACATTGTGATCATTGGCTGGTGTGCCAATTACATGCGTTTTTCACTGACTCTGGCCTGGGGAGACGACCCCAATGCCTTTTTTAGTCAGTTCCTGGGTAAAACCGATCCCGGCAATATCTGGGGCATTACCCACTTGCAGTGGCACATTGTGACTGCAGTGGCTGTTGTCTGGTTCATTAACTGGGCCATTACGTACGGTGGCGTGCAGAAGGGCATTGAACGGGCTGTTAAGATCATGATGCCCATTCTCATGGTCATTACCTGCACGATTGTGGTGTGGGCATTGTTCTTGCCGGGCGCGCGCATGGGTATTCAGCATTATGTGACGCCTGATTTCAGTAAGATTACGGACCTGCGGGTCTGGGTGGCGGCTTATGGCCAGATATTTTTCTCACTTTCACTCGGCTTCGGTATCATGATCGCCTATTCTTCGTATCTGGCTCGGGACACCAATATCTTTAAAAACAGTCTTATCGTGGGCTTTGCCAACAGTTTCTACGAAGTCTTTGCCGGATTTGGCGTATTCAGTATCCTGGGCTATATGGCCACCAGGCAGGGCAAGGAAATCAGTGATGTGGTGGCCGAGAGCCTGGGACTGGCATTTGTCGTGTACCCTGAGGCCATCAGCCTGCTGCCCTATGGACGAATCTTTGGCGTGTTGTTCTTCTTCCTGCTGGCGATTGCAGGTATTTCTTCGTCGATTTCCATTATTGAGGCATTTACGGCAGCGATTCATGACAAGTTTGCCTTTCCCAGAAAAAAGGTGGTGACCACCATTTGTGTCATTGGCTTCTTTGGATCATTGGCTTTTACGACCAATGTGGGCCTGTTCTGGTTGGATATCGTGGACCATTTCTTGAATCAGTATGGCCTGATTGTGGTCGGAATTCTGGAGGCATTGATTGTGGGGTGGCTCTATCGGACGAGCCTGCTCAAGGCCCACATCGTGGCCAACCTCGGATTGAGCGGGACACACCATAAATTCTTCAAATATGTCGTGCTGCAGCTCTGGATGTACTGCATCAGATTTGTGACACCTGTGGCACTCGGCATTGCCATTGTCAACAGTTTGATGCAGGAGTTTGTCGAGCCCTATGCAGGGTATCCCATTTCGGGCGTGCTGATCCTGGGTGTGGGTTGGGTCCTGGTCACGCACGTGGTGGCCTTTGGTGTGTCAGGGCTGCCCTGGAAGGGGAAAACGACGTAGACTGTGAAAGGCCCTCTTGTTTGTCTTACTTTGGCTTGTAGCCTGTGACGGGTTTGGTGGTGTATTTCTCAATGGCCTTTTCCAGGTCCACATCACTGATATTGGCCAAAGTACAAAGCCAGGCCAAAACGTCTGCAAATTCCTCCACCTGATTGGCTTTGTCATCCGAAGCCAGCGCGGTAGAGAGTTCACCCACCTCTTCCATGAACCACATAAAGGTCTTCGGAACTCCGCGTTCCCGGTCTGTCTTTTCATATCGTTCGGAAATGAAAGCCTGAAAGTCTTTGATACGCATGATTCAGTCCTTTTCGGTTGTTTATGTGGATACCGACCCTGAAAAAAAAGAAGGACCCACAAACCAACTGTTTGTGGGTCCTGGGCATTCTGTAGAGATAAGTGCTACTTCTTGCCTTCGGCAATCAATGTAGACAGCTTGGTCTTGGCAAAAACGGCCTTTGACGAGTTTACGGCTTTTTCGTAAACGTCATCGGCTTTCTGGCTGAACTTCTCGCCCTTGGCCTGTTCCTGAAGATTGAGATCGCCACTCATGGGGCCATCCACGGCTTCAATGATTTCCAGCAAGCTGATTTTTGTGGCAGGCTTGGCCAGGCAAAAACCACCGCGTGGGCCTCTCTTACTGCGGAGCACATTGGCTCTGACCAACTGCTGCAGAATCTTCAGCAGATATTCCAGAGGAATATCATATGATTTTGAGACACTTTGGGAAAGAACAACACCCTTACCTTGGTTCTTGGCAATATAACACACTGCCAGGACTGCGTACCCTGTAGATCGACTAACTCTCATGGTCATCTCCTTTGTTAAGACTTGACCTGTCAATAATGTCTGACAATAATTGTGTTTCTGACTTTAGACTGCATCCTGGAAATGAACTTCATGGATTAAATCGATAACAAGTAATCTTCAATTGGCCTCAGTCCAGGTGAGTCGTCATTCTGTTATTTGCATGCACACCCATTGTTATATGGAGTTGCATTATTGACAGTTGGAAAAAAGATTGCAAGATTAATTTGTCCAAAAAACCAGAAAAAACAGAAGTCTTTAAACTTGCTATTCAATGTAGGCTTTTCGGACGCTGGGGTCCAGCAAAAAGCTTGACACAGGAAGTCACATCACATAGGATTCCTGCATTTGTATGGAACCATACAAGGAGACCGAAATGGCAGAAATAAAGCCAAACATAAGTGTCAAATATACGGATAATGCCACGGTGCTGGCCTTTACAGATCGTAAGATTCTGGAAGAAAAGGATATTCGTGCCTTACAGGACTCTGTCATGTCTGTGATCGATCAGGCTGACGAGATTCAATTGATCCTGGATTTCGGCCAGGTCGAGTTCTTGTCTTCCGCAGTATTGGGGTTGTTGATCCGAATCAGTAAGCGAATTAATGAGAAAAACGGCAAGTTGAGCCTGTGTCATATCAGTCCGAAAATTTATGAAGTCTTCAGAATTACTCAACTCACGAAGATATTCGATATTCAAAAAGACGTGGATAGTGCGATAAGCAGTTTCTCCCAATAAAGTGTTTATCTGAGACTATGTGTGACAATGAATTATGCCTTGAATCCGGATTACGATTGGGTTGAGGGTACGGCACCTTTGGAAGGTTTGTGTTTATGACATCAGATACGCCGGCAAGATGCTCTATTACAGTACAAAGCACCCCGTCGGTACTTGATGATTTGTATCAACAGATCTTTGCAAAGCTCAAAGAAAACGACTACTCAGAGGATGACATTTTTGGGGTCCATCTTGCCTTTGAAGAGGGATTTATCAATGCGGTCAAGCACGGTAACAAGATGGATGAAGCCAAGACCGTCAAGGTAGAGTATACCGTTTCCAGAGAAAAAGTGGAGATCTCGATTACGGATGAAGGTCAGGGATTTGTGCCCGATCATGTACCGGATCCGCGTGTGGGTGACAACCTGTATCGACCCGATGGCAGAGGATTGCTGCTGATTGGTGCGTATATGGATACCATGGAATATCGTGGATCGGGGAATTGCCTGTTTATGGCAAAATACCGACACTCAGACAAGAATACGTCGACCTGATAAATGTGCCCCTGTTTGGAGAGTTCCTGTGTCACACACTAAGAACGATTTAAGGCTTTGTCTCTTAATGATATCGGTCGCTCTCCTCTCTTTTTGCGGATGTGCCAGCCATAAAAAGAAATCCGTTCCCCGCATTGTCACAACCGACACACTGCCGGATCTGCTTGACTCATTGCCCGATCCTTCTGATCAGGTCAAAACACCAGCCCGATCCGGTACTCGAAACATCAATGGGCCCAGGGCCTGGTATCCTCCCAAATCGATTGAGCGGCCCTGGCAGGCCATTGTGATCCATCATTCAGGGACGGCCAATGGTAATATGGCGATTTTTGACAAATGGCACAGAGAAGGCAATCACTGGGAGGGGGTAGGCTACGATTTTGTCATAGGCAATGGCACAGACAGCCCGGACGGCCAGGTAGAGGTGACCTTCCGGTGGTATCAGCAAATGACAGGTGCCCACTGCAAGACTCCAGACAACTGGGCCAATGAGAATTCAATTGGCATCTGTCTGGTGGGTAATTTTGATGAGACTCTGCCTTCCGCAGGCCAAATGCAATCCTTGAATCAACTGCTGCAGTTTCTGTGCGCACGCTACCGTATTCCGGTCGGCAGGATCTATGGTCACAACACGACACCCGGTGCTCGCGTGACCAATTGCCCTGGACAGTATTTTGGATTGTCCTCTATCCGCACGATGCTCAGTAAATAGTCGGGCCCTGGCAACAGAAAGGTCTGATAATCATATCGCTTATTCCCATCTTGGCCAAAGTGCGGTATTTCCCCGCCTACTGAACAAGTTGCCTCTGATTTCAACCGAAACACTCATTAAACGCTTTGAATTCTAACGGAGACACAGTATGGCCCCCTATGACACGAGTATGATAGACAGTGGCGTGCAAGAACGACTGATCAAGGCCCTGAATGCCTGCCTGCCGGATGAGGGCATGGGCCTGATTTTGGTGGACAAAAACCGGGTCTGTTGGGCCAGTGATCCGGTGGAGTATGGCAGGTGGATTCAAGAGACACCCGTACTCGAAGATATGATCTCCCGCATCAATGACGGTGACGAACCTGCGGCCATGTGTGCGGAGGGTGTGCATATGTTCGGCGTCCACCTTTTAACGCCGTGCTGCGATTATGGATATGCCATGGTGGTGTTGTCTCCTCGAGACCAGGAGTCACTGTTTCAAAACTGGGATTTGATCGAGTGTTTGCTGCGTCAGATGCACTGTATTGCAGGTCTGTTGGAGGTCCAGGACTATTCGATGACCCTGTAGCCGATCGCGTCGTGCAGTGCCTGGGACGCCTCACTCGGATCAAGTTTGAGTTGCTTTGAACCGGTTGATCGGTATAATACAGAGTTCGTTTTGTATGACTGCCATCAGGGGGTCATCTGATAGTGCAAATGAAGCAGTTGCCTTGGCGATCCTGCCAATTTGAGGAACATGGTGCGATTTCAGGTTTTCAAGAACAGTAAGGTTTTAGATTCGTTTGTCCTGAGCGGTGCCTATATGTTTGGCTCGGACGGCACCAGTATGCGCAAGGTTGACATCTCATTTTCAGAGGGCATCATTGATTGTGAGCGTGTCGGTCGTGACACCGCAGCCCTGGCCTTGTTGTGGGAGGTCGAAGGCTTTGGACGGATCATGCTGCCCACGACCTGTCTGCCGGAACGAGAGCGTCCTTACTGTCTGAACCTGGAGATTGCCAGGGCCAGACTCATGCAGACGCTCAGCCGTCGGGAAGAATGGTCCCTGTTTGACGAGTCAGTGGAACTGGAAGATATCTGGCAGCAGGCCCTTGACCTGTTTGTCAAGGCCGTGCAGCGCAGCCATGATCCTGCAGAAGCCTCTCTATTGGCAGACAAGTCTTTGCGCAAGGCCATTATCTTTTCGGAAAAACTGGCCATTACCCAGGCGGATATCCTGTTCAAGGCCCGAAAATCCAGCAGAGGCTTTAACCGTGCCAGTCTGGGGATCCACGTTCATGACAAGAGCCTGGATCAGAGTGGCTATGTGGAGGGCGCGGCTGCCATCTCAGACTTTGCCGTGATTTCAATCAACTGGGCCAAGATCGAGACCGCACCCGGGATCTATGATTTTTCTGACCTGGACCGTTCTGTGGAAACCCTGACAGCCAAGAACATGCTGTTGATGGCTGGACCCCTGCTGCATTTTCACAAGGACTCGTTGCCTCCGTGGCTGTTTGAGGGCCGACCCGGATTTGAGGATATTCGTGATGCAGCCTACCGGTTTATCAGTGAAGTCGTGGCTCGATACAGACGCCGTATCAGCCGATGGATCGTGATCAGTGGTCTCAATGCCTGGAATCACTGCGCCTTCAGCGTGGAACAGATCCTTGAAATGACGCGATCTGCGAATATGGCGGTCAAGGCCGTGCACCCCAGGGGTATTCGTGTCATTGAAGTGGCCAATCTGTGGGGCGAATACCATGCGATCCTGCCCAATTCCGTGTCCCCTGTGGCCTATATGGATATGGTGATTCAGAGCGGCGTGACTTTTGATGCCTTTGCCCTGCAGGTCAGATTTGGCAGAAATGAAACGGGCATGCACATGCGCGACATGCTGCAGATCACGAGCCTGTTGGATTACCTGTCTTTGCTGGGCAAGCCTCTTTTCATTACTCAGGTGCAGATCCCCAGTCATCGGGGCACAGGCGATTGTGACGAAAAAGTGGCAGGGGTATGGCACAAGGCCTGGGACAACAAACGCCAGGCACTCTGGCTGGATCAGTTTTACAGGATCGTCATGAGTAAGCCCATGGTGGATGGGGTGGTCTACGGCAATCTGGCAGATCATGCTGAGAGTCTGATACAGCACAGCGGTGTGCTCACAGAGACGTTCAAGCCCAAAGATGGGTACAGGGTCCTCAGGCGATTCCGAGAATTCATTCACAGTAAATAAAGGACAGAACTTTTTTTTTAAGCCCTGTCGTTTTCAGTTTTCAGTAGGCAGTATGCAGACAAAGCCTGCGTCCACAACTGTGAATCGTGACCTAAATATGGGGTGCCCATGCGAACACCCGGTCAAACACCTCAATTCGCGTTTCTACTGCTCAGCCTGGGCGCTGTGGTCTTGGGCCTGAGTTTGATGTTCCATGAAGGCATGTCATGTCAAACGCCGCCGAATCCCCTGGTCGCCAAAATCAATCCCAACACCGCTTCACTGGGGGAGCTTCTGATCTTGCCGGGGATTGGGACAACCCGGGCTGAGGCGATTGTGGCGTACCGCGACATGCATTTTCCCAAACCGGCATTCACGTGCATTGAAGACCTGTATCACGTGCACGGTTTGGGGCCGGCCCTGGTCAGGGACATGGCGCCGTGGTTGTGTCTGGAGGATACCCCTGTCAAATAGCATTGGCAAAGGCCTGATGATTCGGGTATGATGCGTTCAGTTTTTAACCGGCAATGACCCGAAAAAAGGATATCTTGAAGACCTATGGCAACGTGGGAGATTTACAAACCTTCTGGTGAATGTGCGGCAACGGGCACGAAGATCGAGTCCGGTGAAGAGTACTATGGGGCCCTGGTGGACAGTGATGAAGGCCTGGTACGCAAGGATTTCTGCACCACCTATTGGGATCAGGAAAAGCCGACCGTCTACTGTTACTGGAAGACTCGCCTGCCGTATCCGAACCAGAAGAAGAAGGTCTTTCTGGATGATGAGATGCTGATGGCGTTTTTTGACCGTCTCGAAAATGATGACCAGCAGGAGCGCGTCAATTTCCGTTTTGTCCTGGCCTTGATTTTGATGCGAAAACGCAGGCTCAAATACGAATGCTCCGTGATTCGTGAGGGGCATGAAATCTGGACACTCAAGGTCACGGGTGAAAAGCGACAGGTCGAGGTGGACAACCCCCATCTTGACGAGGCACAGATTGAGCAATTGTCCCAACAGATGGGCCAGGTGCTGAACGCAGATTTGGAGTCTGACGAATGAAAGCTTGGTGCACGGGTGTGTTACTGCTGACCCTGGCAGGGCTCAGCGGATGTATGGGTCCTCTGGGGCGGGGCAGGCAGATGGCGTCAGGCAAGGCGTCCCTGGAAGACGCGGCCAGTGCACTCCAGACGCAGGTTCAGTCATTTGAACCGACACAGATCAACGGTATGTGCAAACTGGGCTATCGGGACGAAGAGGGGAAGTGGCGAAAACTTCCGAGTTTCAACATGAAGCTCTGGCTGGAACCGCCTTACAACCTCTGCCTGCAGTCCACGGCTGTCTCAGGACCTGAAGGCAAGATTTTCCTGGGGGCCAATCAAGAGGAATTCTGGTTGTCCATCAAGCCTGAAATCAATACCTATTGGTATGGTCGCTGGGATGATGTGCCGGATGTCACTACATTGGAATTGAACCCCAGGGTTGTGCTGGAGTCTCTGGGCATGATCGAGTTTGCCCCCCATGAAACGTGGCGATTGGAAAACCAAAAGGGCCTGGATGTGTTGACCTGTACAGACACGGTCAGTGCCCGGGTGATCAAGCGCCTCTTCGTAACCACCAAAAGTTACCAACTGGCCAAAATCATCTATTACAATGATCTCGGTGATCCAGCCGTGGTCGTTGACCTGGAGCGGTACAGGGTGCTGGATGGCCGAAATCCGGTGCCCACAGGCATCCGTGTCACTCGGTACGGAGGGGGCCACCCGGAAGGCCGCGTGACCTTCAATTTGACCCAGGGCGTGCTCCGGCAGTTTACCGACAAAACACGGGCCAGGATGTTTCAGCCGGTGACGCCGACCGGGTACGATCAGGTGATTCATGTGACACGATTCGGCTCAATACTGGAATAAAGACAAGCCTCTCACACAGACTCAATGTTAGGGATAAACGAATGGCAAGACAGCCTCTAAAAGACAGACTCAAGCAGGGCATATTTCTCCTGGATGGCGGCATGGGATCACAACTCATTGCCAGACAGGTTCAGGCCGCCACATGCAATGAGGTCCTGAGCCTTGAATCGCCGGATGTGATCAAGGCCATTCATACGGATTATTTGAATGCCGGGTCCGATGCGGTGATCAGTAATACGTTTGGCGCCAATCCGATCAGTCTGGCCAAATACGGTCTGGCAGATGAGTGCTGTCGGATCTGTGAAGCCGGTGCACGCCATGCACGCAGTGCTGCAGGGGAAGACCGCTATGTCCTGGGTGACATCGGCCCCTGTGGTGATTTCCTGGAACCCCTGGGACTGGTCAACCCGGATCAACTCAAGGCCGCTTTTGCAGAGAGCACGCGCGGTCTGGTTCAGGGCGGTGTGGATGGCATTATTATTGAAACCATGACGGCCCTGGATGAGATCACAGTGGCAGTGCAGGCCGTAAAATCCGTGGCGCCGGAACTGCCGGTATTGACGTCCATGGCCTTTGACTTTACGCCGGTCGGGCCGCGCACCATCATGGGTGTGGATGTCTCTACTGCGGTTCAAACCCTGTCTGATCTCGGTGTGGATGCGATTGGATTTAACTGCGGCTCAGCCACCATGGAGCAGTATGTCGAACTGGCCCATGAATTTGTGGAAGCCAAAAGGGCCCTGAATGCCCCCTGTCTGATCTATGCGGAACCCAATGCAGGCAGGCCCGAGCTGGAGGGTGACCAGGTCGTGTACAGAGTGACCAGTGAGGACTACGCCTCGTCTGTGCTCAAGATGGCAGTCCTGGGTATCCATATCTTTGGCGGCTGCTGCGGCACCGGCCCGGAGCACATTGGGGCCCTGGCAGCCAGACTCAAAAAGTAGCAGGTGTACCATGAACCGTCGACACTTTTTAGCGTCATCAGGACTGCTTGGACTTGGCATTCATTGTGGCTCGTTGGCCCGGGGCGGATCGGAACAAGAAACATCGCAAAACTTGCTTGGGTCCTTTTCATGCACTGAGAACCAGGTGGCCATTTACACCCATGCTCAGGTCAAGCCAACACGCATTTTTCATATTACAGACACGCATCTTTCACTGGATGATGAACGAGGTGTCAAGTACCTTGAGTACAGCAAAAGGATGGCCAATGCCTACAAAAGCAACCGCCACTTTCAAACAGGCGAGGCATTTTCTGCTGAGGAGAGTTTTGAGCAGACCCTGGACCTGGCCATCAAGCAGGAGGTCGATTTTCTTGCGCTCACCGGTGATATCTTCAGTTTTCCATCCCGGGCTGCGGTTGAGTGGGCTCTTGAAAAACTGACCGACACCGGCATTCCGTTTGCCTATGTGGCTGGAAATCATGATTGGCATTACGAAGGCATGGCAGGCAGCGCGCACCAACTTCGGGACACCTGGTGCAGCAAGCATCTTAAACCGATGTATCAGGGCAACAAGCCTTTGTATGCGACCTACGATCTCAATGGAATTCGTTTTGTTTGTATCGATAATTCGACCTATGAAATAGAACCCGAACAACTTGCCTTTTTCAAAACGCACACCCGAAACGACAGGCCGTTGATCCTACTGATGCACATTCCCTTGTATATGCCGGGTCGATCGCTGGGATTTGGATGCGCCAATCCAAACTGGGGTGAGTCATCGGACCGGAACTTTAGAATTGAAAGACGCGAAAAGTGGCGTGCAGGCGGCCATACCAGGGTCACCCTGGAGTTCTACGATGAAGTATTCAATGCGTCCAATCTACTGACAGTGTTGGCAGGCCACACGCATCGGCACACCCTGGACATAAAGAACGGCGTGCCGCAATTAGTCTCCGCTCACAATGCCGCCGGGTATTACCTGGATGTGAATATCGCGACTTTGCATGTGTGATGATCACGGATTTGCCACGATGCTAAGAGACTTCCTCGTCGGCGTCATCCTCCTCTTCCCCTGCACTGTCCTGGGCGGACGCCTTGGCCTTGCCTGTACTCTTTGCCGGTTTGGCAATCACAGCCTGGCCGATCCAGCCAGCAATGACGAGGCCTGCAAAGACGGAGGGCAACAGCCAGGGATTCTGGGGGAGTTTGGAGACGACTCTGATGCCCAGACCCAGCAGCAGGATCTGTATGCCGAACAACAGGGTGGTGGAGCCCACCACACTGTAGGCCAGGGCCACCACGATTTTTTTGACCAGCCAGATCAACAGGATGCCGACTGCAGCACCGCCCAGGCTGATGCCTATGACCTTCCACAGATTGGGACTGATCACCTGCCAGGTATCCTTGAGCATGGCTCGCATTTTTTCAGAAAAACTCTGGTCTGTGGGGCTCAGCTTTTCGAAATAGGCCTGCCGGTCCTCGGGATTGAGCATATTGGTGAAGGATCTCGCCGTTGAAGGGCTTTGCAGATCAGAGCTGTAGATGGAGGGCGCATTGGGGTCTCGATCTGATGACGCCTGGATCATGGTATCGAGCTGGGTGGATACGTATCCTGCACCACTGATCATGGCAAAGATCAGGACTGCCAGGGCCAGGATAATGGTATTGCGCAGCAGGATGGATAAGATCGTCAAGACAAGAGCGCCAATGCCCATGCTCCAGAACAGATGAAATTCGAACCATTGTCCCACCAGCATGCCGCAGACCGTGCCAATGGCAGCGCCCAGCAGACCAATGATCACAGCGCTGTAACGCTGTCCGAATAGCCACAGGATAAGGCCCACCACGAGCAGGCCGGCACCCGTGCCCAGGAGAACGGGTATGGACAGTGTCGAAAACAACGTCTCAAATCTCAATAGCAGTTCAAACATAACCAGTCCTTTTCCACTTTGATCAATGTATTTTGCGCATAGTGTACTGTGCCGGTAAATTTCCTACAAGAAAAATGGTTATCAAGATAGACGCACTATTGAGCAGGTATTTCAAAGAAAATAATGCCAAGATTCCCTAAGGAAATACTGTAAAATAAACCGCTTTTCCCGAACATCCAGGAAACAAACTCCGGTATACACCCCATTGATGGTCGTTCTTTTAAAGAGAAAATCCCTTTTTAACGCTATTAACTGTGAGAAAGACAATGTCGAGTCTTCCTGAAAATAATACATTAGTGGGTGAATATGCCTATGGCTGGCGTACCGATGTTGAAACTGAAACATTTGGCAAGGGCCTGACCGAAGAGGTTGTGCGCGCCATTTCCGCCCGGAAAAACGAACCCGAATTCATGCTGGAATACAGGCTCACGGCCTTTCGGCACTGGCTGACGCTCAAGGAGCCTCACTGGTGCCATGCCCACTATGAGCCGATCGATTACCAGGATCTCTGTTACTACTCTTCGCCCAAAAAGAAGGATGGGCCCCAGAGTCTGGACGAGGTGGATGAAGAGGTGCTGCGCACCTTTGATAAGCTGGGTATTCCTCTTTACGAGCGAGAGTGGCTGGCTGGGGTGGCCGTGGACGCTGTGTTTGATAGTGTGTCAGTGGCCACAACCCATCGGGCGGAACTGGAAACATATGGCATTCATTTCTGCTCCATGTCTGAGGCCATACAGGAGTATCCTGAACTGGTCAAAAAGCACCTCGGGTCCGTGATCTCGTATCGAGACAATTTCTTTGCGGCCCTGAATGCGGCCGTGTTTTCTGATGGGTCATTCTGCTACATTCCCAAGGGTGTGCACTGCCCCATGGAATTGTCCACGTACTTCCGGATCAACACCCAGAACACGGGCCAGTTTGAACGCACCCTGATTGTGGCTGAAGAGGGCAGTTACGTGTCGTACCTGGAGGGCTGTACTGCGCCGGCCTATGATGACAACCAGTTGCATGCGGCGGTGGTGGAGCTGGTGGCCGAGGCCCATGCTGAGATCAAGTACTCCACTGTGCAGAACTGGTATTCCGGGGACAAAGAGGGCAAGGGCGGCATTTACAACTTTGTGGTCAAGCGAGGCCTGTGCCGGGGTCACCATTCCAAGATTTCCTGGACCCAGGTGGAGGCGGGATCAGCCATCACCTGGAAGTACCCCAGTGTGATCCTCAAGGGGGATCATTCTGTGGGTGAGTTCTACTCCGTGGCCCTGACCAATGGCAAGATGCAGGCGGACACAGGCACCAAGATGATCCATATAGGCAAGCACACACGCAGCACGATCATTTCCAAGGGGATCTCCGCGGATCAGTCGAGCAACAGCTATCGTGGGCTGGTCAATATCCTTCCAAGTGCCGAGTATGCACAGAATTTTTCGCAGTGTGACTCCATGCTCGTGGGCGATCAGTGTGCCGCAAATACCTTTCCGTACATTGAGGTCAAGAACAATACAGCGCAGATGGGGCATGAAGCCACCACCTCCAAGCTCGGGGCAGATCAGTTGTTCTATCTGCAGTCCCGCGGCCTGGATACGGAAGCTGCGGTGTCTCTGCTGATCAATGGCTTCTGTAAAGAGGTCTTCAAGAAGCTGCCCATGGAGTTTGCCGTGGAGGCGGTGCGTCTTCTGGAGATGAAACTCGAAGGCAGTGTGGGGTAAGGATCAGGGATTAGGGGCCAGGGGTTAGGGAATAGATTTTGATGGTTAGTGAATAGTGTAAGGAATAATTACTATGTTGAATATACGTGATTTACATGCAAAGGTAGTGGATGGCGATGAGATCTTGAGGGGCGTGGAGCTCCAAATACCCAAGGGGGAGATCCATGCGATCATGGGGCCCAATGGCTCCGGCAAGAGCACACTGTCCAAGGTGCTGGCCGGTCATCCTGATTATGAAGTGACACAGGGGCGGGTGACCTACCAGCCCAAGAACGAAACGATCAATCTCCTGGAACTGGAGCCGCATGAACGGTCTCTTGAGGGCGTGTTCCTGGCGTTTCAATACCCAGTGGAATTGCCCGGTGTGACCAACTCCCTGTTTCTGAGGTCCTGTTACCACCAGATCTGTCAGCACCGTCATGAACCGCCCATGGACCCGTTTGATTTTGTGCAGTTTCTGCAGGACAAGATGAGTCTGCTGAAGATTGATGAGCGGTTTCTGGAGCGATATGTGAATGTGGATTACAGCGGCGGTGAAAAGAAACGCAATGAGATCCTTCAGATGGCCGTACTGAATCCGTATCTGGCCATTCTGGATGAAACGGATTCGGGTCTGGATATTGACTCGTTGCGTATTGTGGCCGAAGGTGTCAATGCCTTGAAGTCGCCGGACAAATCCACGCTGCTCATTACGCACTATCAGCGTCTGCTCGATTACATTGAGCCCGACGTGGTACACATCATGTCTCATGGCCGAATCGTCAAGTCCGGTGGACCGGAGCTTGCCTTGAGCGTGGAGAAAAAAGGCTATGCGTGGGTGGCTTAACGGTTGTTGGTGAGTGGCCGATGATGGCTGGCAACCCTTTGACTGTGACGTGTAATCAAAAATCCGGAATCCACTATTATAAATGGTAAGATCATGGTGACTACAGTTCAATCCAATATTCGTTTTCAAGATATCTATGCTGAGCTTCAGCGTGCGGACCAGCCTCAATGGCTTTCGAGTCTTCGCCGATCAGGGCTCGAGACCTTTGAATCTCAGGGGATTCCCGACCGGAAGCATGAGGAATACAAGTATACCAATCTTCAGGATCTGACCACGTTTCCCTTTGTGTTGGCCAGGCCCAAGATAAATGTCCAGGCGTCTGCGCTGGACCGTTGGGTCCCTGAAGACGCGGCCTGCTTTGTGTTCGTGGATGGTTTTTTCAGCCCGGCCCTGAGTCGGTATGCTGACATGGCTGAGCACATCGAGTTTTGCGCCCTGTCTGATGAGTTGTTGAAGCCCGGAGTGTTGAAGCAGGTGTTCAAACCAGTGCAGCCGTCTGATGATGTGTTCGACCTGCTCAACACGGCCCTGTTCCAGGATGGTGTGGTGCTCAAGATCAAGGACCATGCTGAAATCGAGTCTGAGATCCACATTGTGAATCTGTCTTCCGGACAGCCGGATATACTCATTTCACCGAGGCATTGGATTTCCATTGGTCAGTGCACTGAGGTGAGTCTGGTTCAGACCTCTGCCAGTCTTGACGACCAGGCGGTCTGGACCAATGCCCGCACCGAGATTCAGGTGGCCCAGAACAGTCAGGTGCGCTACACCCAGATTCAGGCGGACAATCTGGCGGCCTATCATATCCACAACACCCACATGCAGGCAGCACGCGACAGTCAGATCGAGTGTTTCACCCTGACCACGGGCGGTCGTGTGGTGCGCAACAATTTCAGTGCGGCCCTGGATGGCCCTGGCATTGACATGACCCTCAACTGTCTGAGTACCGTGCGCGGGCATCAGCATGTGGACCATCATACGGTGGTGGATCATCGGGCGCCCCACTGCATGAGTTCGCAGCTTTACAAGAATATTCTGGCGGACAAGGGACGCACCGTGTTTAATGGTAAGATCTTTGTGCGTCAGGCAGCCCAGCAGACCAATGCGTATCAGCTCAACCGAAACCTGCTGCTCAGTGGTCAGGCTGAAGCCGATACAAAACCACAACTGGAGATCTTTGCTGACGACGTTCGCTGCACGCACGGCGCCACGGTGGGGCCGATCGATGACGCGGAATTGTTTTATTTACAGAGTCGAGGCATGACACGGGATCAGGCGATTTCCCTGATGTCACACGGGTTTGCCGAAGACGTGCTCGCCACGGTCTCGGACGACGATATGCGAAATCATATGCGCACATTACTGGTGGACTTCTTTGATGCCATAGAAGGGAAGTGATCATGGGTCTGGATGTCTATACCGTGCTGAATGACTTTCCTGCCCTGGGGCAACTGGTGCATGGGCATTACCCCCTCGTGTATCTCGACAATGCGGCGACCACACTCAAGCCCAGGCAGGTGATGGACGCCATGAACCAGTACTATCGCGTGGACACAGGCAACATCCACAGGGGCGTGCATCAGCTCAGTCAGCACGCCACAGAAAAATATGAGAAGACTCGGACCACGGTGCAGCGTTTTATCCAGGCCGAGTCCCCTGACAACATTGTGTTTACGTCCGGCACCACCGCGTCGATCAATATGGTGGCCCAGGGTTACGTGCGCAAGCGGTTGTCACCGGGTGATGAGATCCTGATCACGCACATGGAGCATCACGCCAATATTGTCCCCTGGCAGATGCTTTGTGAGCAGACCGGCGCAGTGCTCAAGGTGGCCCCGATTGACGACGAGGGCAACGTCCTGTTGGAGGCCTACGAACATCTCCTCACAGACCGTACGCGATTTGTGTCCGTGGGCTATGTGTCGAATGCCCTGGGGACGGTCAATCCGATCGACGCCATGATTGCCCTGGCACACGCCCGGGGTGTGGCTGTGCTCGTGGATGCTGCCCAGGCCGTGGCGACCCTGCCTGTGGACGTGAAGGCACTTGATTGTGACTTCCTGGCCTTTTCAGGTCACAAGCTGTATGGCCCCACGGGCGTGGGTGTCCTCTACGGCAAGGCTGAGGCGCTGGCAGAGATGGACCCCGTATTCGGCGGGGGTGACATGATCCTGTCCGTGACCTTTGAAAAGACCCTGTACAATCGCATCCCGGCCCGGTTTGAAGCGGGCACGCCGCCCATTGCAGAGGTCATCGGCCTGGGTGCGGCCATTGACTATGTCACCGAGATCGGCATGGCGCATGTGGCCAGCCACGAGCGTGGTCTCATGCAAGATGCCCAGGAGGCATTGCAGGCCATTCCCGGTGTACGCATCATCGGCACGTCCCCGGACAAGGCAGGGATTGTGTCCTTTGTCATGGACGGTGCCCACCCCCACGACATTGGCACGATCCTGGACAGTCTTGGTGTGGCCATCCGGGCAGGCCACCACTGTGCCCAGCCCGTGATGCAGCGGTTCGGTATTGCGGCCACGGCCAGGGTGTCCTTTGGCCTGTACAACACCCAGGCAGATGTGGATCATCTGATTGCAGCCGTCAACAAGGTCAGGGAGATCTTTGCATGAACATGACAGATGAACTCTACCAGGAAGTGATACTGGATCACAACCGTCATGCACGCAATTATCACGCCATGACAGATGCCACACATACGGCAGAGGGGTACAATCCCCTGTGCGGCGATCATTACCAGGTGCATCTCAAACTCAATGACCAGGGCGTGATTGAATCGCTGGCCTTTGAAGGCGAGGGCTGCGCGATTTCCAAGGCATCTCTGTCCATCATGACGGATGCACTCAAGGGCAAGACCGCGGATGAGGCCAAGGCTCTGTTTGAGGCCTTTCACGACCTGGTCACAGGGCAGGCCCCGTCCAAAGACTCTGACAAGTCGCTTGGCAAGCTTGCCGTGTTCGGCGGGGTGTGTAAGTTCCCCTCGCGCATCAAATGTGCGACACTCGGCTGGCATGCCCTGATGGGGGCACTGAATCAAAGCCAGGGACGCGTCAGTACGGAGTGATGTCCCAAGAGGGATTGCCTGTGCCGGGGCCACTGAGATTCAGCTCGAAGACATCCCAGCACGCCACGGGGTGAGGACTCGTCCTGGCCTGGATGGCGCAGGCACTTGTCAGTCATACCGCGCACAGCCAACAAGAGAATCGTGTCATGGATTGGCTCTGAATGAAGGTTTGAAACAGGGTGTTTGTTTTCTTACTCTTGGGCGTGGCGGATGGAGACCAATACCACACCGTGTCTGGGTACCTGGGCGGTAAACGCTGTGGGAAAGACACCCAGATCTTTCTGACGCCAGAGATCCCTGACCTGCTGGCTGCCTGTGACGCCGAGATCCTCCCATTGCACGGTCACCCTGTCAGGCGCCTGCGACCGGTTGAACAAACCCACGGCCTTCGACCCATTCGCCATGGTCTTGGCCCAGACCTCGGTCATGCCGTCACGTGCCAGACGCCTGGCCGGCTCTCCCAGCGGGTCCTGGTTGACCGCCAACACTTCGTCGTTGGTCAGCAGATTCAGCGTAAAGTCATCCAACTGCGTGACATCGCAGCCCAGCAGGAGCGGCGCATTCAGCAGGCACCACAGGCTCATATGGGTATACTGTTCATGGGGGGACAGCTCGGAGGGACGCAGCTCCCTGCCCCAGCCGACCTGTCCCAGGACCAGCATGTCCGGATCATTCCAATGGCCGGGGCCTGCATGGGCCTGATACTGATCCTGGGAAAAGCCAATGTCACTGACACTGGCCCAGGTGTCCACAATGTCATTGGTCGTGCGCCAGCTATTGCCGCCCACAGTCTGGCCCCACTGCCAGACCTGGCCCATGCCGTACTGGCACAGGCTGTACACAATGTCACGCGGGACCTGATCCAGACACTGCTTCATGAGTTCATAGGGTTTTTTCAGGGCTGGAAGATCCGGATTCTCAACAAGAGCACTGTACCCGCACCAGTCGTATTTGAGATAGTCAAATCCCCACACGGCAAATTGCACGGCATCCTGCATCTCATGCTGATAGCTCCCTTCATACCCCTGGCAGGTGGTGGGGCCGGGGGAGATATAGATGCCCGCCTTGAGTCCCAGGTCATGGATATCCCTGACCAGCCCGGCCATGTCCGGAAACTTTCGGTTGCACAGGATCATGCCCAGGTCGTCCCGTGCAGGGCCGTTGACAAGGGGATCCTGGGCATCAGGCATGTTCATCCAGCAATCATCGATATTCACATAGGACCAGCCATGGTGGATCAGGCCGGTGTCAACCAGGGCCCGGGCACTGGCCAGGATCTTGTCCTGATCCACGGCACAGCCCCAGCAATTCCAACTGTTCCATCCCATGGGGGGTGTCAGAGCCAGTGTGTCACCCACGACAATGCGCACATCCTGCTGTGCGGTCCCCAGGGCATTGCTGGCCTTCAGTGTCACGTGATAGCTCGTCTTTTCCTGAAGTGTGCCCTGCAACTGGCCGGTGTCAGGGTCCAGTGTCAATCCCTGGGGCAGGGGATCTGCACTGAAGTGCATGGGCCGGTCCCCGGTGGCTGCCATAGTGTACAGCACCGGACTGCCGGGACGCACGCCCAGAACTCTGGGGCTGTTTATTTTGGGGTGGGGCCCGGGCTTCGGCGTGAGGATGTAGGGTGCTTCCGGGGTCCTGTGCACGGTGTGCGGCAGTGTCCCTGTAAAAACAAACTCGGCGTCCACCCAGTCGGCATGCGCATTGTCCGTGCCTTCAGGACCGGGTTCCACCAGCAGGAGCAATTCACGCACACCCTTGAGCTCTATATCCACGGGCCGGGCAGCCTGACCGGTCTTCATGAGGCCGCTGTGAAAGAGTTCAAGTCCGTCGCCCACGACCCGGAATACGGCAGAACCTT
>JAIPFM010000012.1 GCA_021736645.1 Phycisphaerae bacterium
CCCCAACATGACGGCCCTGAATTGTCCAGAGGCGGCCGCCTTCATCCGTCCCGAATATCACAACGGCTGGACACTGTAGAACGACTCAAGAGCGATCAGAAAAAAGGGCCTGCATTCGTAAATGCAGGCCCTTAAACTTGAAGTTGTCTGTTTTCAGATGACAGTATGCAGCATTTTAAAATACGTATTACTGAAAACCGCCTACTCAAAACTGAACACCACAGGTCTTTTTTAAAAAAGTCCTGTTCACACTTTGACGCCGGCCCAAGGCCGGGGCATATTATTCTGACAGGATATACGTGATGTCGTCAAAGACCACATTCCATCCACCGGATGTCCTGATGGTGATTGTCCGACCTCCGCTCGTCCAGCCGGTGCTGATGACTTCAGGCGCGGCACTGGTGGTGCCCGTGATCGCTGCATTGACACCGTCGCTGATGGTAAAGCTGTAGGCACCATCCGCAGAGATTACGATACTGGCCAGGTAGGCGTTTTCCGGCAGCGTGAACGACATGTCAATGTTGACATAGTTGTCATAAAAATAACCGGATTTGGTCACCCCGTACCAGTTGTCTCCACCCCACCAACTGTTTGTACCAAAGTCGATGCCGCCGTGCACACCCTCAATGGCAGCCCCGCCGTCAGGCATGTCATTGAAACCGTAGGTTTTCAAACCCGAAACCACCGGGGGTGCATCACGATACAGCAGGATGTCGTCGATCAGAATCATGCCTGATCCGGCCCCTTCCACGCCTAGACTCATACTCGTTACAGCATTGAGATTGGTCCCCAGGGAGGCCATGTCGATATTCCATTGATGCCACATCGGTTCGCTGAGGTGTGCATTGTTCGGATAGGTGACCTTCTGGCCGTTGATGGTGATAAACACAGGGCCGCCCGTATTGTCCTCACCGCCGAAGAAGTACAGGACCATCGTCTGGATGCCGTGGGCACTCCAATCCTGAGGTGTCGCCCAGGTGCGGTCCAGTTGAGAGGCCGTGCCGCCGGTGTTGTTGTAGTAGAATGGCATGGACTGACCACTGTCGGGCAGGGTATCGCCTGTTTCCATGACCTGGGCGCCGTAGTGAGTACTGCTTGAACTCCAGATGTCATGGCCTGCGCCTGAGCCGGTGCCGTTGCCCGGGTAGAGCACAGGGAAGAACTCGTCTGCGGAATAGCCAAAGCCGTCGAGCCATGTCTGGAAGGGACGATTCGGACTGAAGTTGGTGTAGCCCTCGAAATCATCCACAACCAAGGCCGGGGCCGTGGTGAAACTCCACACAGGTCCTGTCCACACGGCCGTGGCCTCTGCGTCATTGACTTCATCCACACGCCAGTAATAGGTCTCACCCAGTTGCAGATCGAGCGACACGAGATCCAGATTGTTTGTGTTGGATGTGACAGCAGGTGCCGACCCATCGGCCACAGCCTCTGCATCCTGACTCACGGCGATGTGGTGCTGACCGGCCTGACGTCCTGCACGCCATGTCACCACGGAATTGGGGAGCACGTCCGCTGCGTCAGAGGCCGGGTCGGGCTGCCGGGCATACACGGGCAGGCCGTAGAACTGGACTTCAGCCACGCCGTATTGCGGGAGCAGTCCGCCCCAGTTGCTCAGGATGTTGATCCTGACAAATCTGGCTTGAACCAGACCCAGATCAATCGCCTGCGGTGTCTCATAGGTCGCAAGACCAGGGGCTTGACTGATCTGACTGGATGCAGCCAGGCTGGTCCAGTCCACACCATTCATGGAGGTTTCGATGTTCACGTCCTTGATACCCCAGCCCACAAATCCTTCGGAGGTGCTGTTCGAATTCCAGATCAGCATCTGATCGAGCACCTCCACGCGGTCGAACTCGACCATCAGCCAGGGACTGAGATCAGTCGGAGCACTGAGCCACATGTCGTCGGCGTTGGTGGAATGGGCATTGCCAGTCAGGCCGGAACCATTGATGGTCATGGCGGCCGTACTTTGATTGGCAGAACTTGACGCTGTCGCTTTGTTGATGTCAATCGGAATCATGACAGAGAAGGGCTCCACTGTAAAGCTCCAGACATCGCCCTTGAAGATCGTCCTGTCCGGTGTGGCATTGACTTCGTCCACGCGCCAGTAATAGGTGCTTCCAAATTCCAGGCGACCCGGATTGAATGAATTGACGGTCAAGCCGGAGGCGCTCGGCGCCGTAGCAGTGTTTACGTCTTCAAGGCTCGTTCCAAAGTACACATTATGGGTGCCTGCGAATGTTCCGGAAGTCCAGTTCAACAGGGTATCACGAAGTACGTCCACGCCCTCATCTTCAGGCACAGGCGTCTGCGCATTGGTGGCACTGGCACCAAAGATACCGTATTGATTGAACTCGCCCAGGGCTGCAATGTCTTCGGCAGACAGTGCCGCAGAGACATAGGCAAAGTTGGCCAGTTCACAGCCTGCATAGGTGGTGGCATCGGAATCCGAGATGATGGTAAACTGCCCTGCATCCTGCTGGCCATTGGTATACAGACTGCTGTTGCCGTCAATGCCTTCAGAGCCCAGGTTTTCGAGGACCAGCGATCCATCGACATACACGTCCCTGACCCAACTGCCCCCTTGCAGGCTGCGCACCACGACCAGGCGAACCCAGGTATTCAGCGGTACGACCCCGGCATCGGAATAGGACCCTGATCCCACAGCGCCGTCCGCATCGACCCAGAAATCCGCTGCATTGTAATTGTCGTAACCGGTGTTATACACCGGCAGCCAGTCAGCCCCTGTGGCCTTGATGTCAAAGATCATGGTATACTCGTTCACATACCCGCCGCCGCCATTGTCTGCCATATCCTCGACATCGACCCTGAGATAGTCGCCCGGACCGGTTTGCGCAATCACCACCACACCGTCTGCTTGCGTGATGGCTGCACTGCCCGAATTGATGCGCATCAGACTGCCCGGTGCGGATGCCTTGTCTGCCAGCATCTCTCCGGCCCCATCAAACTCCCCCAAAAAACGCCACTCGGCCCAGGGAACGCCCACAGGATCATCGAGTCCCCACGCGGTCGTTATCCCCAGAAACAGTATGAATCCCAGACACAGTGTTCTTTTCATTTTCCCACCTCTCAGTACTTGTCGCTATACTTCATGAGCCACTGAGGCCACACAGCATCGGGCTCGTTCCTTGGATTGTTTATATTGAAGTTCTTATGCCATTTCAGTTTCCACAGGGCACGTAGAGGCACCTTGCCGGTGGTGCCGTCCAGAAACACCATGTTGATGCCGCCGCTGTGTCTGTCAATGCAGACCAGACGCATGGCATTGGCGCCCCAATCTCCCCAACTGTTGCTCCATTCATAGGGGGGTGGTTCCTCCTCAAGCGGCGTATCGCGCATCTCAGGAAACACATCCACATACACACAATCCATAAACAGAGGGATGCGACTGGCCCCCTTGGCATCCACAGTATGCCAAGCGTTTATGGAGGGAAATCCCCAATAGGTTGCCGCACCCGGCGGAGGCGCAGAGCACCAATCATTGATCCCATAGCTGCCCGTGTCAAAGTCTGCCCACCAGTCAGTCGTGGTGCCCGGGTCAAAGGGCCCCCAACAGGCCAGCGTGCCCCCGTGACTTCTGTTGACTATCTCGTCACGTACCACCTTGGTGGAGGGGCACAGGCGTATCTTCTTTTCCGAATAATAGGGCAGCGTGCCTACGATCCAGTAGGCTTCCTGGGCATTTAAATTGCCTCCCGCGATACTCTGCGTCAGCTTGTTGTCATTGTCCGCGGCATACAGGTGAAAGATCGTACCCCACTCCTTGAGATGGAATCGGCACGTCGTGGCCTGAGCCATTTTTCTGGCCTTCTGCAGACTCGGCATGAGAATGCCCATGAGCACGGCAATGATAGAAATGACCACAAGCAACTCGATGAGTGTAAAGGCCTTGGATCGTCCCGGTCCTGTGGAAACATGTGCTGCCGTGTCATGGCTTGGTGTGTTGTGCTGACCCATCTCTCTGTTCAGTGATGTCTGCTTCATTGTTCGCCAAGTCCGGTCAATTTATCATGCGCTGACCCATGATCTGGGGATTCAAACCAAATACGTATCGGACTACCATTTTAACAAAATATGGGCAAATCGGGCACATTTTTTCAATTTAGTTTATGGCTTTGAGTTGCTTAGGCCTTTCAAGGATTTTAGATTCAAGAAATGAGGGCGAATGAGAAGGGAATAACCGGATACCTTGCAGGAATTCAGGGGCTCGCGTGTGATTTAATGCGGAAACCCCCAAAAAACTATCGCACATATTGGCTTCGCTGATAGAATCAGGCACAACGATCATTGGTTCGATCAAAACCTGTAACCATTGCTTAAAAGGAGACTCTGATGAAATTCAGTGTAAAATCCATGATGTTGGCTGCCCTGTGTGTGCTCATGGGCCTGGCCGTTTCACCGTATGTGGGCGCACAGAACGCCGTGTCTGAGGCCACGACTCGCCAGGCCGTGGTGTGGACCAGCGCAGATCCTGATGTGGCCCATCGCATGGTATTGATGTACATGCATGCCTCTCAAAATGCCCACTGGTTCGATGAAAACCTGGTGATCGTCTGGGGGCCCAGTGCGCGCCTGCTGGCAGGTGACAAGGATCTGCAGGCCAAGGTCAAGGCCATGATGAAGGACGGCGTCAAGTTCCAGGCCTGTGTGGTGTGTGCCGATATGTACGGTGTGGCCCAGACTCTGCGGGACATGGGCATGGAAGTCAAGGGCATGGGCCAGCCACTGAGTCGTCTGCTGCAGGATGACGGCTGGAAGGTGATGACGTTTTAATATCGAACGAACAGTAGATATCAGTATCAATAAAGGGATAGTCTATGAAAACGACACGGCGTGACTTCATGCGTATGGTAGGGCTGGGACTCATAACGACCGGTTTCGATTCGAGGGTGTTTGGCCAGGAAAAGCCGGTCAGACCCAACATCATCTGGCTCATGGCTGAGGACATCGGTCCGGATCTGAGCTGCTATGGTGCCAAGGGCGTGCAGACCCCGCACCTCGACGCACTGGCTGCACAGGGCGCGCGTTACACCCAGTGCTTCTGCACTGCGCCGGTCTGTTCGCCATCCCGTTCCGCCATGATTACGGGCATGTATCAAAATACAATCGGGGCGAATCAGCATCGCACGGCCAACAAACGCCCTCTGCCCGGTGACGTGAAGCCGATCACCCAGCATTTGCGGGACCAGGGCTACTTTACGGCCGCGGGCTGCGGTTATTCAGCCAAGACCGATGTCAATTTTCAATACGGCAAGCTATTCGACGGTCAGGACTGGGACAAGCGAAAACCCGGCCAGCCCTTCTTTGCCCAGATCACACTGGCCAATACCCATCGGGCCTGGCGCAGGGACAAGGCGCGTCCCATTGACCCGGCCTCTGTGGAGATCCCGCCGTATTACCCGGATCTTCCCTTTGTACGGCGTGACTGGGCCAACGGCCTGGAAGAGATCCAGATCATGGACAGGGCCGTGGGCAAGATCCTCCAGCGTCTGGACGATGAAGGCATTGCAGACCAGACCGTGGTGATCTTCATTGGCGACAACGGACGCTGTCACATCCGCGGCAAACAGTTTCTGTACGATGGCGGGATCCACGTGCCCTTGATAGTGCGCTGGCCCAACCGCGTCAGACCCGGTACCGTGACCGATGACATGGTCTCCACGGTCGACATCTCTGCCGCCATTCTCAGCATGGCCGGTTGTCCCCTGCCTGCTCACCTGCAGGGACGGGACTTCCTCGATCCCGCCACCCCCAAACGCGACCACATCTTTGCGGCGCGCGACAAGATGGACGATACCCACGACAGCATGCGCGCCGTGCGCACCAAGACGGTCAAGTACATCCTGAACCTCATGCCGGAACGTCCCTGGTGCCAGTATAACGAATACAAGGAAAAACAATATCCGGTACTCGCCTTGATGAATGTGATGCACATGAAAGGGCAGTTGACCCCGGCTCAGGACCGATTCATGCAGGCCTCCAAACCCAAAGAGGAGCTGTACGACCTCGAAAAAGACCCTCACGAAATCAATAATCTGGCTGAAGATCCGGCCAGTCAGACCGTACTGGCACAGATGCGAAAGCTGATGGCGCAGGATCGGACCCTGATCAAGGATCAGGGTGTCACCGATGAATTCAGGCAGGGCGGCTGGCCCGCCGCCTATCCGACACGACCACTCGCTGAATGGGAGCCATTGGTCAAGCAATGGGAAGGCCACCTGTTTGAAGGCAAGGCCAAGCCCAATGCCAAACCCCTGTATCCCAAGTAAACACCCATCATGGTTCATGGATGGCCGTGAGCGTCCAGAAACGACCATGAGCTGATACTAGAGTATGTGAAGGAATCTTGGGTGAGAAATCCGGGCTAGAGGCTGTGGCCCGTGCCAATGGCCTGTGAAGTTGTTATAATCCGCCATGAGTCGGAACAACCCTGAACTCCCGATTAGGAGCGCTGCACCATGAGTCGTCACCAAACAATCTCTGCCCTGTTTGCAGGCTGCCTGGTCGTGACATCTTTCACCCCGGTGGAGGCTGCCGATCCTGTGTGGTATGCCAGGGAAAACACATGGCGCGACACCATCACCACCTCACTCGACAACCAGGCCATGGGGCTCGCTGCAGCCACGGCTCGCGCCCAGGTTCCATCTCCGGGAGATGCGCAGTCTTCTATGACGAAGGTGCTCAAGGGCGGACAGCAGCCCGTGGACATCTCTGTGCCGGTCCGGGCCTGGAAGGATCTGATCCTTCTGGTGACCGACGGCGGTGACGGCATTGGCGGCGACCATGCTGTGTGGGCCAATGCAAGACTGATCGATGCCGCCGGTCAGGTCACGTGGCTCGATACACTCAAGCCCAAGGCATTCAAGGTGGGGTGGGGCAATCTCGATATCAGCAAAAACGACACGCGCAGACCCGTCGTGATGGGCAACAAGCCATTCCCTCGATATCTCTTTGCCCACGCCGTCAGTGCCATTCACTACGGCATCGAGGGACGCTACGAGCGGTTCGAGGCCACGGTGGGTATCGATCAGCGCACGCATCCCGCGGCAGGCAGTGTCAACTTCATGGTCACCCGCGACCCAAAGCGCATCCCCGAGGTCGGCACCCCTGAGATCGGCACGTTCGCCCATCCCATCTGGGAGGTCCTGCTGCGCGACTTCCCGGACAGTCGACAGGACATCCTGGTGCTCCACGATTGGCTGAGGCAGGACAAGCTGAAGATCGATGGCGCCTCGGATCGCTTCAAGACACCTGCTGCATCGGCCCTGAAATCTGCGACAGAGACCCTGGCGTATGTCACAAAGTCTGCCC